>NZ_JBMKHA010000027.1:0-60053 GCF_049238365.1 Enterobacter cloacae complex sp. IR53030 | reverse complement strand
AATCCATGTCACTTTGAGTGCCCACACAGATTGTCTGATAAATTGTTAAAGAGCAGTGCAACGCGGCTTTCCCTCACCGTTGCGAGGTGGCGTATATTACGCTTTCCTCTTTCAGAGTCAAGCGTTTATTTTGCTTTTCTCTGCTGGCCCGGCGGCTTGTGTGCCGTTGTTCCGTGTCAGTGGAGGCGCATTATAGGGAGTAATTCCGAACCTGCAAGGATAAAGTGAAAATTATTTACTGACTGCTCACTTTCCAGGCAAAACACTTCCCAGACCTCAATTCTCGCCTGGTTTTTAAACAAAAACGAGCCGCAAGCGGCTCGTTTTTGCGTTTTGTGACTTACTGCACTGCCACAATGCGATCGTCGTTGGCTTCCAGACGGATAACTTTGCCCGGAATCAGCTCCCCGGACAGGATCTGCTGCGCCAGCGGGTTTTCGATCTGCTGCTGGATAGCACGTTTCAACGGACGCGCACCATACACCGGATCATAACCGTTCTCGCTCAACAATTTCAGCGCATCGTCAGAGATGTGAATTTCATATCCACGCTCTTCCAGACGTTTGTACAGACGCTGCAGCTGGATCTGCGCAATCGACGCAATGTGTTTCTCACCCAGAGGATGGAACACCACCACTTCATCAATACGGTTGATGAACTCTGGACGGAAGCTATGGCTGACCACCCCCATCACCAGATCCTTCATATGGCCGTAGTCCAGCTCACCGAAACGTTCCTGAATCAAATCAGAACCCAGGTTCGATGTCATAATGACGACAGTATTACGGAAGTCGACCGTTCTCCCCTGCCCGTCAGTCAGACGGCCATCATCCAGCACCTGAAGCAGAATGTTGAACACATCCGGGTGCGCTTTTTCCACCTCATCCAGCAGAATGACGGAATAAGGACGGCGACGCACCGCTTCTGTCAGATAGCCACCTTCTTCATAACCGACATATCCTGGAGGCGCCCCGACCAGACGCGAGACGGAGTGTTTTTCCATAAACTCGGACATGTCGATGCGCACCATCGCATCGTCGCTATCGAACATAAAGTTAGCCAGCGCTTTGCACAGCTCGGTCTTACCGACACCGGTCGGCCCCAGGAACAGGAACGAACCAATCGGGCGATTAGGATCGGACAGCCCCGCACGGCTACGGCGGATGGCATTGGAGACGGCTTCAACCGCCTCGTCCTGACCGATCACGCGCTGATGCAGATCCTGCTCCATACGCAGCAGTTTATCGCGTTCGCTTTCCATCATGCGCGCCACCGGAATACCGGTCCAGCGAGCCAGCACTTCTGCAATTTCTGCATCCGTCACTTTATTACGTAACAGACGCATGGTTTTGCCTTCCGACTGCGTGGCGATCTCAAGCTGTTTTTCCAGCTCCGGGATTTTGCCGTACTGCAACTCGGACATTCGCGCCAGATCGCCCACACGGCGAGCCTGTTCGATGGCGATTTTCGCCTGCTCAAGTTCCGCTTTAATGGTCTGCGTGCCAGACAGTGAAGCTTTCTCGGCTTTCCACTCTTCTTCCAGCTCAGAATACTGACGCTCTTTGTCGTCCAGTTCTTCGTTGAGCATATCGAGGCGTTTCTTACTGGCTTCATCAGACTCTTTCTTCAGCGCCTGCTGTTCCAGCTTGAGCTGAATGATACGACGGTCGAGCCTGTCCAGTTCTTCCGGTTTCGAGTCAATCTGCATACGAATGCTCGACGCCGCTTCATCAATCAGGTCGATCGCTTTATCCGGCAACTGACGGTCAGCAATATAACGGTGCGAAAGCGTCGCAGCCGCCACAATCGCCGGGTCGGTGATTTGCACATGGTGATGCAGCTCATAACGTTCTTTCAGACCACGCAAAATCGCGATGGTATCTTCAACGCTTGGCTCGGCAACAAACACTTTCTGGAAACGACGTTCCAGAGCAGCATCTTTCTCAATGTACTGGCGGTACTCATCCAGCGTCGTGGCGCCAACGCAATGCAGTTCACCACGTGCTAGGGCTGGTTTCAGCATGTTCCCGGCATCCATCGCGCCGTCGGCCTTACCGGCCCCCACCATGGTGTGCAGTTCGTCAATAAACAGAATGACGTTGCCTTCCTGTTTAGCCAGGTCGTTAAGCACACCTTTCAGACGCTCTTCAAACTCACCGCGGTATTTCGCCCCGGCCACCAGCGCCCCCATATCCAGTGCCAGCACGCGGCGACCTTTCAGCCCTTCCGGCACTTCACCGTTTACGATACGCTGCGCCAGCCCTTCAACAATGGCGGTTTTACCCACACCGGGCTCACCAATCAGAACCGGGTTGTTCTTGGTACGACGCTGCAATACCTGAATCGTACGGCGGATCTCTTCGTCACGGCCGATGACCGGGTCAAGTTTGCCCTGCTCAGCACGTTCGGTCAGATCGACCGTAAATTTCTTCAAAGCCTGACGTTGGTCTTCGGCTCCCTGATCGTTCACGCTTTCACCTCCGCGCATTTTCTCAATCGCCTGAGTCACATTGGCGGTGGTTGCACCGGCAGATTTCAGCAGGTCGGTTAAGGTACCGCGTGATTCAAGCGCCGCCAGAACAAACAGCTCTGACGAAATAAAGTTGTCCCCACGTTTTTGCGCCAGCTTGTCGCAAAGGTTCAGCACGCGCACCAGATCCTGAGACGGCTGAACGTCACCGCCGGTACCTTCTACCTGCGGTAAACGGCTCAGTGCCTGATCGATAGCGGTGCGTAACTGGCCAGCATTAATGCCAGCAGACGTTAATAAAGGACGTACCGATCCCCCTTCCTGATTCAGCAAGGCGCTCATTAAATGAAGAGGTTCGATGAATTGGTTGTCGTGCCCCAGCGCGAGCGACTGGGCATCGGCAAGAGCAAGCTGGAATTTATTAGTAAGACGATCCAGACGCATAACTCCTCCCATAAACAGGTCAAATTTGCTACTGGAGATTAAATGAGGTCATCCCTCAATTATTCAAGGTTAATGATCTGAATTATGTGAAAAGAAAACGGCACGTTCCGGATCGTCTTGATTCTTTAGGTTATATCAGCCAAATAAAACTTGCCATACGACCCGTAGTCTTGTCGCGGCGATAAGAGAAAAAATCATCCTTTTCGGTGAAAGTACAGCGATCTCCGCCGAAGATCTGCGTGACACCGACGCTATTCAGGCGCTGACGGGCAAGCTGGTAAATATCTGCCAGATATTTTTCACCGGAAGGCTGAAAAGCCTCAGCGGCTTGCGGATCTTTTTCCATGAATGCTTCGCGAACTTCCGGCCCCACTTCAAAAGCACGAGGGCCAATCGCCGGGCCCAGCCAGGCCATGATATTGGCGGAATCATCGTTAAAGCAGGCGACGGTCTCTTCCAGCACGCCCTCACACAATCCACGCCAGCCTGCATGCGCGGCAGCCACTTCAGTACCAGCCCGGTTACAGAACAAAACCGGCAGACAATCGGCGGTCATAACAGCACAAACCGTGCCCGGAGTATTGCTGTAAGAGGCGTCTGCGCGTTTAGACGCGTAAAGTTCTCCCGTCAGCTTCAGCACCGCTTTACCATGAACCTGTTCCAGCCAGACCGGTTTCGAGGGCAGATTCCCCGCTGCAAACAGACGCCTGCGGTTCTCTTCTACGTGCTCCAGGTTATCGTCACAGTGTGCGCCGAGATTCAACGACTCCCACGCGCCCTGGCTGACTCCGCCAGTACGGGTTGAGCTGCAGGCGGCCACGCCTTCAGGTAGTGGCCACTCCGGGACAATCAGTTTGGTCATAACCAGTCCACATGGTCCTTATGTTCTTCGAAATCAGCACGCATGGCGTCAATCAGTTCCACCATATCCTGTGGGAGAGGCGCATGCCACTCCATCTGAATACCGGTGATGGGATGATAGAGACGCAGCATGGTCGCGTGAAGCGCCTGACGATCGAACTTGCGCAGTACGCTGATGAACTCATCCGATGCGCCTTTTGGCGGACGCGGACGACCGCCGTATACCTGATCCCCCACCAGCGGATGGGTAATGTGGGCCATATGAACACGGATCTGGTGCGTACGACCGGTTTCCAGGCGCAGGCGCAGGCGCGTATGAATACGGAAGTGCTCCATAATGCGATAGTGCGTCACCGCTGGTTTACCCATCGGGTGCACCGACATATGAGTGCGTTTAGTCGGGTGACGGCTAATCGGTTCTTCTACCGTGCCGCCAGCGGTCATGTGGCCAATGGCTACCGCTTCGTATTCACGGGTAATTTCACGCAGCTGCAGTGATTCCACCAGACGGGTCTGAGCAGGAACGGTCTTTGCCACGACCATCAGACCGGTGGTGTCTTTATCCAGACGGTGAACGATACCCGCGCGCGGGACATCAGCAATCGGTGGATAGTAATGGAGAAGCGCATTAAGTACCGTACCGTCAGGGTTCCCCGCCCCCGGATGAACAACCAGGTCGCGCGGCTTGTTGATCACCAGAATGTCATCATCTTCATAGACGATGTCCAGTGGGATATCCTGCGGCTCGAAGCGGATTTCCTCTTCGATTTCAGCATTGATGGCAACAGCTTCCCCACCAAACACTTTCTCTTTTGGTTTGTCCCAGATCTTGCCGTTTACCAGCACGCGCTGGTCAAGGATCCATTCTTTTATGCGTGAACGCGAATAATCAGGGAACAATTCGGCCAAAGCCTGATCTAAGCGTTGACCGAGCTGATTTTCGGAGACTGTTGCGGTGAGTTCTACTCGTTGTGCCATAAACTGCTTCTTTGTTTAACGTTGGGTTTTACGGCTTTGCCGTTTAATATAGTGTGCTATTGTAGCTGGTCTTAATCGGGAGCAGGAACAGAGTTTCTCCCGGACAAACATTTGAGGAAAGTCAAAACGTCATGACGCGCATGAAATATCTGGTGGCAGCGGCCACGTTGAGCCTGGCTTTGGTGGGCTGCTCCGGTTCGAATGAACAGGTCCCTGACAATCCGCCGAATGAAATCTATGCGACTGCACAACAAAAGTTGCAGGACGGTAACTGGAAACAGGCGATAACGCAACTGGAAGCGTTGGATAATCGCTATCCATTTGGTCCGTATTCGCAGCAGGTACAATTAGATCTTATCTACGCCTACTACAAAAATGCCGACCTGCCGCTGGCTCAGGCAACTATCGATCGTTTCATGCGTCTGAATCCGACTCATCCTAACATCGATTACGTCATGTACATGCGCGGTCTGACCAACATGGCGCTGGATGACAGTGCTCTGCAGGGCTTCTTCGGCGTGGATCGTTCCGATCGTGATCCCCAGCATGCGCGTGATGCCTTCAATGACTTCTCCAAACTGGTGCGCGGCTATCCAAACAGTCAGTACGTGACCGACGCGACCAAACGTCTGGTGTTCCTGAAAGATCGCCTGGCGAAGTATGAATACTCCGTTGCGGAATACTATACCCGCCGTGGCGCATGGGTTGCCGTGGTTAACCGCGTAGAAGGTATGCTGCGTGATTACCCGGATACTCAGGCAACGCGTGACGGCCTGAAGCTGATGGAAAATGCTTACCGTCAGATGCAGATGACCACTCAGGCTGAAAAAGTGGCGAAAATTATCGCCGCTAATAGCAGCAACACCTGATAGTGCTTCAATGCAAAACGGCAGCCCGAAGGCTGCCGTTTTTGTATCCATTTCTGATATTCGCTGAAGCGCTTTATCTCAACTCATCCCGTCAACTATGACCGCAATTTTTGCCTTCCACAAGGTAAATCTCACCTCTTCCTGCCCTGCCTCACAAAAAAGATTCCCTGACAAAAACCGACAAAATAACGTGATCTAAATCACACATTTTGACATTAGGTCGGGTATGCTGGAATCACCAAGACGGAAAGACAAGAGGTAAAATTTATGACAATGAACATTACCAGTAAACAAATGGAAATTACTCCGGCAATTCGCCAGCACGTCGCAGACCGTCTCGCCAAACTGGATAAATGGCAAACTCACCTGATTAACCCGCATATCATTCTGTCTAAGGAGCCACAGGGTTTCATCGCTGACGCAACTATCAATACTCCAAACGGCCATCTGGTCGCCAGCGCAAAACATGAAGATATGTACACGGCTATTAACGATTTGATCAATAAGCTGGAACGGCAGCTCAATAAAGTGCAACACAAAGGTGAAGCCCGTCGCGCCGCATCCTCGGTGAAAGACGCCAGCTTCGCGGAAGAAGTTGAAGAAGAGTAATCCTTTAAATTGAGTGTACCGCCAACGCGCCTTCGGGCGCGTTTTTTATTGACAGGGTGAAAACAGTACAGGTACTTTAACGGTATCAATCACAGGATGATGTTATGAAACTTACGCCGTTCTTCTTCGCATTCTTTTTTACCTTCCCCTGACCGGGAGGCGTTTCGTCGTGTGATAAAGAATGCGAAGACGAACAACAAGGCCTCCCACACCGGGGGGCCTTTTTTATTGATAACGATAAAATGAGACAGGCGACACTATGACACCGGAAAACCCGTTACTGGACCTGCGCGTAAAAATCAGCGCGCTGGATGAGAAATTACTGGCACTGCTGGCCGAACGTCGCATGCTCGCCGTTGAAGTGGGGAAAGCCAAGCTGGACTCCCATCGTCCGGTACGTGATATTGACCGCGAACGCGATCTGCTGGAACGTCTGATCCAGCTCGGCAAAGCGCACCACCTCGATGCCCATTACATCACCCGGTTGTTCCAGCTCATCATTGAAGACTCCGTTCTCACTCAGCAAGCGCTGCTCCAGCAGCATCTGAACAAAACTAACCCGCATTCTGCGCGTATCGCCTTCCTCGGCCCGAAAGGCTCTTACTCTCACCTGGCCGCACGTCAGTATGCCGCTCGCCATTTCGAAGAATTTATTGAGAGCGGCTGCGCAAAATTTGCCGATATCTTTAACCAGGTCGAGACCGGCCAGGCGGATTACGCCGTCGTGCCCATTGAAAACACCAGTTCGGGTGCCATCAACGACGTTTACGATTTGCTGCAGCACACCAGCCTGTCGCTGGTTGGCGAGCTGACGATCCCTATCGATCACTGCGTGCTGGTTTCCGGCTCAACCGATCTGAGCAAGATAGAAACCGTCTACAGTCATCCCCAGCCGTTCCAGCAGTGCAGCCAGTTCCTGAACCGCTATCCGAGCTGGAAAATCGAGTACACCGAAAGCACCTCCGCGGCAATGGAAAAAGTGGCGCAGGCTAACTCGCCAGCCGTCGCTGCACTCGGTAGCGAGGCGGGTGGCGCGTTGTATGGCTTACAGGTGCTGGAGCGCAACCTGGCAAACCAGACGCAAAATATTACCCGTTTCGTGGTGCTGGCGCGCAAGTCCATCAATGTGTCAGACCAGGTTCCAGCGAAAACCACGCTGCTGATGGCGACCGGACAACAGGCGGGTGCACTGGTTGAAGCCCTGCTGGTGCTGCGCAACCACAACCTGATCATGACCAAACTGGAATCGCGTCCAATTCACGGTAACCCGTGGGAGGAGATGTTTTATCTCGATATCCAGGCCAACCTGGAGTCTGCCTCCATGCAGAAGGCCCTGCGTGAACTGGGTGAGATAACCCGTTCCATGAAAGTGCTGGGCTGCTATCCGAGCGAAAACGTCGTGCCTGTCGATCCAAGCTAACGTTCGATAAAGCGACTTTTCTTCATCCCTGCCACATTTACGGGCAGGGTGAAGATGGCGCCGGAGAGCGGATACTCAGCCACCTCTTCTGCATCCATATTTTCCCGCGTGGTCGTAATGAACAGCGTTTTCATATCATCGCCGCCAAAGCAGACCATCGTCGGGCAACGTACAGGCAAGCGATACTCTTCCAGCTGCTCCCCTTGCGGTGAAAAACGCGCGATACGCCAGCCGTCAAACAGTGCGCTCCAGTAGCAGCCTTCCACATCGACTGCCGCGCCGTCCGGTATACCTTCGCCCTCTTTAAATTGACGAAAGATCTCGCGTCTGCCGGGTTCACCCTGCTCATCAACCGGAGTGCGATAGATCACCCCATTCGGCGTATCGGAGGTATACATCCACCGCTTATCCGGACTAAACGCTAAGCCGTTATGCCCGTGAATATCACACTGGATTACTTTCGGTGTCAGATCGTTGTCGATACGCATCAGCAACGCGCCGTTGTAATCCCCCGGCCCCCAGAACGTCCCCGCATAGAAACGCCCCATACTGTCGGTTCCCCCGTCATTAAAACGCGCCAGCTGTGGGTTAGAGGGGTTATCGCACACCTTACGCTGCAGGAGGCCATGCTTATCGGCAAGCCAGATGCCATTGCGCATGGCCACGATAAACCCGCCGCGTTCACGCAACGCAAAACAGCCCACTTCCTCATGGAAAGAGAGCACGGTGTGTTCTGCCGTTGGCAGATGATATCGGTGGATTTCGCCTTCCAGGATATCGGCCCAGTAGAGCGCATGCTCTTCATCGCTCCATGTCGGACACTCAGGCAGGTGCCCGGTGTAATTAAACAGCAGCTGCGGTTCAGCCATGACAGTTCCCCAAAATGAAAAAAGCCAGCAATGCTGGCTTTCAGTATATACATCATCGGATTACTGGCGACTGTCATTTGCCTGGCGCAACAGCGTGCGGCTTTCGCTCTGGAAACGCGTGGCGTAATCACCGAACCAATGCTCCACTTTACGGAAACTGTCGATAAACGCCTGCTTGTCGCCATGCTCCAGCAGCGTAATGGCTTCGCCAAAGCGCTGATAGTAACGTTTGATCAGTGCCAGATTATTTTCGGATGACATAATAATGTCGGCGTAAAGCTGGGGATCCTGCGCAAACAGACGTCCAACCATCGCCAGTTCCAGACGATAGATCGGTGATGAGAGCGCCAGCAGCTGTTCAAGCTGCACGTTCTCTTCCGCCAGATGCAGACCGTAGGCAAAGGTCGCAAAGTGGCGCAGTGCCTGAATAAACGCCATGTTCTGATCGTGCTCGACCGCGCTGATGCGGTGCAGTCGTGCGCCCCATACCTGAATCTGTTCGAGGAACCACTGATAGGCTTCCGGCTGACGCCCGTCGCAGTAAACCACCACTTGCTTCGCCAGGCTGCCGCTGTCCGGGCCAAACATCGGGTGCAGACCCAGTACCGGACCCGTATGCGCGGCCAGCATTGCCTGCAGCGGACCATTTTTGACAGAAGCGAGGTCCACCAGGATGCAATCCTGCGGTAAAGGCGGAAGTTTTCCGATGATCTGCTCCGTCACGTGGATCGGCACGCTGACGATAACCATTCCCGCGTCTTTCATCAGTTCTGGCGCCTGGGCCCAGTCCTCTTTCTCCAGAATGCGCACCTGGTAGCCAGAAAGCGTCAGCATTTTTTCAAACAGACGCCCCATCTGCCCGCCGCCGCCGACAATCACCACCGGACGCAGGGACGGACAGAGGGTTTTGAAGCCTTTGTCATTTTCGCTGGAATAGGATTCGCGCATTACGCGACGCAGCACATCTTCAATCAAATCCGGCGAAACACCCAGCGACTGGGCCTCTTTACGACGGGAAGCCAGCATTGAGGCTTCGCGCTCCGGAACGTAAATCGGCAGGCCGTATTTACTTTTTACTTCACCGACTTCAGCAACCAGTGCCATACGGCGCGCCAGCAGATCCAGCAGCGCCTTGTCCACTTCATCAATTTGATCGCGTAATGCGGTCAATTCAGCAACCATAGCTAACCTCTTAAGCCAGACGCGTCGCCAACTGGCCATTTAAATCTTTATGGATCTCACGCAGCAGCGCATCGGTGGTTTCCCAGCTGATGCAGGCATCCGTCACGGAGACGCCGTGCTTCATCGCACTGCGCGGTTGTTCAGATGACTGATTACCTTCATGAATGTTGCTCTCAATCATCAGACCGATAATCGAACGGTTGCCGTCTTTGATCTGTGCGACCACGGATTCGGCAACCGCGGGCTGGCGACGATAATCTTTATTCGAATTACCATGACTGCAATCTACCATCAGTGCCGGGCGCAGTCCCGCCTGCTCCATCTCTTTTTCACACTGCGCCACATCTGCCGGGCTGTAGTTTGGCGCTTTACCGCCGCGCAGGATCACATGACCGTCCGGGTTACCCTGAGTTTGCAGGAGGCACACCTGGCCCGCCTGGTTGATACCCACAAAACGGTGCGGCATTGCGGCGGCGCGCATAGCGTTGATCGCCGTCGCCAGACTGCCATCGGTACCGTTTTTAAAACCAACCGGCATCGACAGACCAGACGCCATCTCGCGGTGGGTTTGCGATTCCGTCGTCCGCGCACCAATCGCAGACCAGCTGAACAGATCGCCCAGGTATTGCGGGCTGTTCGGATCAAGCGCTTCGGTTGCCAGCGGCAGCCCCATGCTAACCAGCTCCACCAGCAGGCGACGCGCAATCTTCAGCCCTGCTTCCACATCAAACGAGCCATCCATGTGCGGATCGTTAATCAACCCTTTCCAGCCAACGGTCGTGCGTGGCTTCTCAAAATAGACGCGCATCACCAGATAGAGGCTATCGCTGACCTCCTCCGCTAATGCTTTAAATCGATGAGCGTACTCAATGGCGGTTTCAGGATCGTGAATAGAGCAAGGACCACAGACCACCAGCAGGCGCGGATCGCGACCAGCGATAATGTCAGAAATGGTCTGGCGAGAGTGCTCAATTTGAGCCTCCTGCGCGGCACTCAGCGGGAATGCTGCTTTCAGTTGATCCGGGGTAATTAAAACCTGTTCGTCAGTGATATGTACGTTGTTCAGCGCGTCTTTTTGCATGATGGCGATCCTGTAATGCTCGTTTGCGATAGTTGTTATCCTCGATGAGGTGAAGCAACGATACCACAACAAGTAAAGATTTCAATCCAAAATCCGTAAATATTACTTTACATAAGCTAATTATTAGCAAAAAACAGCCGTTAAATACGTAAACTTTAAATTACACTCCGCTTTTTCTTCCGCCAGGCTATGCTGAAGAAAAAAGGAGAATCGCTATGCGCTCAATTGCTCTGGTGCTGTTGTTGCTGTTTTTATCGGGCTGCCAGATTAATCCTTACACTTTTCAGCCCCACTGGACGAGTCCGGACTGGTTCAGTGCCGGAAAAGAAGACGCCATGAATGGCCTGCCGGTTAAAGATAACCAGACCCTGGCCGATAGTTTTAATGACTCTCATGTTGATCGTAGCGAATATCTCCGCGGCTACGCTGATGGTCAGAAGAAAGTGTGCGAAGAAGGTTTTATTCATGCCTGGGGATTAGCGGGCAAATCTTATCCAGCCAGTTGTGATAGCGTTGAAAATGCTGTGAAACTCCGTGCGTCATGGCAAAAAGGAATGGACGAAAGTATGCGTTCCAGCAGACTTAATTAAGTCTGTGTTTATCCCCTGGAAAATAAACCACTGTAGGATTTAGCTTAGGTCAGCCGAAGGCTATTTCTGACATAATGACGGCTCAGACAAACAATGGTATTCTGCCCGCATCTCTTAAGGACATCTATTTCCGGAGCGGTACGGCGGATTCTGGTGAGAAATTCATACTTGATCTCTTTGTTCCGACTCACTCTGGTGTTAATGCTGTTTCTTATGGTGGGCCCGGCGACGGCAGGCGCGCTCACGGAGACGGATAAATCGGTACGTTCGATTGTCTCGGGGATTGTGAGCTATACGCGATGGCCGTCACTTTCCGGACAGCCCAGGCTTTGCATTTATGCCACCTCTCACTACACGCACGCACTCAGCGGCAATGAAGGGCATACCGAGTTACCCTACACTCCCGTTATTGTCCGTAACGATCGGGAAGCCCTGGACGCGACGTGCGATGCTGTTTATTTCGGGTCTGAACCGCCGGCAAAACAACTTGAATTAATAAGTCAATATCAGGGCAGAGCATTGCTATTAATCTCAGAGCAAAATCCGGAATGTGTTATTGGCAGTGCTTTTTGCCTGATAATCGAACGTGGCCAGGTGCGGTTTTCCGTCAATCTGGATGCATTGACGCGCAGTGGTGTCAGGGTCAATCCCGATGTATTAATGCTTGCACGGAATAAGCAGCATGGATAAAGATTTCACCTCGACGCCACGTCCAACGTTTAAAAGAACGCTGAGGCGAAACAGCATGATAAGCGTCATCATCACGATGACGCTTATATGGCTGTTACTCTGTTTTGCTTCCGTCGTGACGTTAAAACAATACGCGCAAAAGAATCTCGAATTAACCGGCGCCACCATGAGCCACAGTCTTGAAGCCTCTCTGGTTTTCAACGATTCGTTGGCCGCCAACGAAACCCTCGCAGCCCTGGGTAAGCAGGGGCAGTTTGCCGTAGCAGAAGTTATTAACGTACACAAAAAGCGTTTTGCATACTGGTCCTGGAATCCGAAGGATAATAACGACACGCTGGGGACGCTGGTCAGCCGCTGGCTTTTCCCTGTACCGATTGCACAGCCAATCATGCATAACGGTTCGATGATCGGCGAAATTCGCCTTACCGCGCGTGACAGCCTGATTAGCCACTTCATCTGGATGTCGTTTGCCGTTCTTACCGGCTGTATTCTTTTTGCCACCGTCGTCGCGATCGCCATTACCCACTCTCTGCATCACGGCATGGTCACGGCCCTGCAAAACATCACCGATGTGGTGCATGACGTCCGCACAAACCGTAATTTCTCCCGACGGGTGAAAGATGGGCGTATCGAAGAGTTCCACCAGTTTGGTGAAGACTTCAACAGTCTCCTGGATGAGATGGAGGAGTGGCAGCTTAAGCTTCAGGCGAAAAATGCCCAACTATTGCGTACCGCCATGCACGATCCGCTCACCGGCCTTGCTAACCGCGCAGCGTTTCGTAACAGCATTGCGGCACTGATGAACGACCCTTCGGCGAGAATAAATTCGGCCCTGCTCTTCCTTGATGGTGATAATTTTAAGTTTATCAATGACACCTGGGGACACGCGGCAGGAGACTGCGTGCTGATTGAAGTCGCCAGCAGGATGGTGGAATTTGGCGATAAGCGCCATCAGTCCTATCGCCTTGGCGGTGACGAATTTGCCATGGTGCTGTACGGCGTTCATTCTGAGCTTGAAGTTCAACACATTTGTGCTGCGTTATCGCAGCAGTTTATCCGTCCGTTTGATCTGCATAACGGACAAAAAGCATCAATGTCACTCAGCATTGGCTTTGCTCTGGCGTGGGAAAATGCGTCCGTTGAAGCATTACTGGAAAAAGCCGACCGCAATATGTACCAGGTCAAAAACCAGCGTACAAAAACAATAAGTTAGAAAGGATATACTATGTTAAAACGATACTTCGCGCCGTTAGTCCTGGCCTCACTGGTTCTGGCAGGCTGTCAGTCGCCGCCTGAAGGTAAATTCACGCCAGAACAAATTGCAGCGATGAAGTCCTACGGTTTTAACGAACTGAACGGCGACTGGTCCCTGGGATTATCGGATACCATTCTGTTTGATAAAAATGACGCCAGACTCCGTTCCGAAAGTGAAACACAGATCCAATCCATGGCCGCTCGTCTGGCGAAAACCGGCCTGAATCACGCTCGAATGGATGGTCATACGGATAATTACGGCGAAGAAAGTTACAACGAAGCGCTGTCGTTAAAACGTGCCAATGCCGTTGCCGACGCATGGGCGAAGGGAGCGAATATCCCGCGAGAGAATCTCACCACCCGGGGATTAGGCAAAAAATACCCGATTGCGAGCAACAGTACCGCGCAAGGGCGCGCTGAAAACCGCCGGGTATCAGTGGTTATCAGCACGCCATAGGGTTATTTAGCGGATGATTCGGCGAGCGACACGCCTGTTGCCGCTCGCCAGCGTAGCCAGTCGATCAGAATAAACAGCGCCAGACTCACCCCCATCACAGGCAAAGCCAGCCCCAATAGCACGCTGATGATGAGCGTAACACCTCTTCCCCATCCTGACAGCGCCAGCCAGCACTGACAAAGCGTTTGTACCGGATTGACTGCCGATTGTGCCGGGCGACGCATCCACCACATCCGGTACCCCCAGATGATAAGCACGCACAGGGCAAGCCCGAAGGCAACGAGCAGCAGCTGATTCACCAGCCCGAATAAAATCCCCATATGGAAATCTACGCCCCAGCGGGTCAGTTTTGCCATTAGCGGGAAATCCTCAAAACGGGTTCTGTCCAGAACCTGCATCGTACCGGGATCAACCGCAACCGCATCCACCTGAGTTGGCCAGCTGCGATCGATTTCCGTCACGGTCCAGGCACGGTCCGCCGTTTTCGCCGGGCGGATCTCAAGCTTGCTGGCATCAATCCCCGCTTTACGCGCCGCGTTTAATACGCCATCAAATTGCGTCAGATCCATCGCCATTTCAGGCATCATCATGCCAGCATGGTGACCGCGATGCTCCGCGTGTTCGTCCATCATGGCAGGCGCACCTGAAAGCGTGGTGTTCACCTGAGGCGTAAGCCAGTTCATTTGTGCCCGGAGTTTATCGACGTTTCCGCCCGCCCACTGCGACCACGTCAGGCCGGTTGCGGAGAACAACAGCATTCCGCCCAGCAGGATCCAGCCTAATACCCCATGCACACGACGACGGTTCTGGAAGCGGTTGTTAATTCGCCGTTTCGGTCGGGTATAAAACCACAGGGCAATACCGCCCAATCCGGCAACCCACATCCACGACGCGGCCAGTTCACTATAGAGACGCCCGATATCACCCAGCATCAAAGAGGTATGCAAATAATCAATGGTCTGGCGCAGCGGTAAAATCCCGCTGGTGCCGTACACCGTCATATCCCCCAGCACAGCCAGATTTACCGGATCGACAAAGATAGCCCGGTTTTCCGATGGCCCCAGCGTCGGGTCAGCAAACATCACGCGGGTGGTTTCGCCTTCAACCAGCCCCGGACGAACGGCGTGCAAACGCAAATCTGAACCCACGATTTTTTCCGCCACGGCAATTTGGTTCGCCAGCGGCTGCGGCTCGCCCGCGGAATCGGTGTGGAGCGCGTGCCGATAGAGGACATTTTCCAGCTGTGGCGTCGCCACATACAGCGTACCGGTTAACGCAGCGAAGAAGATAAACGGGCCAACAAACAGCCCGATGTAGAAATGGAGGCGACGCAGCAGGTTTCCCCATGCCGCGCGCGGTGTGCAGGTAGTCATACTTTTCCTTTTTAAGGCAAAAAGTTATCGATATTTTTTTAAAGGGAGAAAGCAGACTGCCGCGGCGGCGCGCGGGTATCGGGGTAAAGCCAGGGGAAAAAGTGCCAGTGGCTGACCGCCTGACGCGGCGGCTTAAGGCGAAGCCGTTGCAGCACCACGCAGAGCAGGACGATCAGCGCCAGCATCATGCCAGGTACATGCGCTAACAGCACGCAGTAACCGCACGCTTCCGCATGGTCGACAGGCATCGTATGCGGCGTATCGCCATGATGCGCGTCCATCGACATCATGCTCATGTCATGATGCATGCCCGGCATGGCACTCATGGGATCTTTCTGCAAGGAGACGGAGATAAGCGGCGCTATCACGATCAGCAGGATCGCAAACAGCGCGGTCAAGGCCGCTGCGCGTTTCCAGGTGTGCTGATGCAGTACGTTGCCCACTTTCCCTCCATTCAAGAGGCAAGCATTGTAAATGATTTATGACAAAAGGGTTAATGCGAGAGGTGCGATGAGATAAAAAAAGGGCCGGCCTTTCGGCCAGCCCTTTCTAACAGGATGTCGCTTAAGCGAATCTTAGTTCAGACGCTCTTTAATACGAGCAGACTTACCAGTACGCTCACGCAGGTAGTACAGTTTAGCTTTACGTACAGCACCACGACGTTTAACAGCAATGCTGTCAACTACCGGAGAGTGAGTCTGGAAGACACGCTCAACGCCTTCGCCGTTGGAAATTTTACGAACAGTGAATGCAGAGTGCAGACCGCGGTTACGAATAGCGATAACCACGCCCTCGAATGCCTGCAGACGTTTTTTGGAACCTTCAACAACCCATACTTTCACTTCCACGGTGTCACCTGGACGGAAGGAAGGTACGTCCTGCTTCATCTGCTCTTGTTCAAGTTGCTTAATAATGTTGCTCATAATTTAATCTCTTATCCTGGGTAAACTGATATTCGGGAGCGTATTACGCCTTCCCATCATGTTCATGCTGCTGGTTCGCGTGTTCAGTTTTGAACTCGGCCAGCAACTTTGCTTGCTCTTCAGTCAGAGCCAGGTTTTCCAGAAGTTCAGGTCTTCTAAGCCAGGTTCGGCCCAGCGACTGCTTCAAACGCCAGCGACGTATCTCGGCATGGTTTCCAGACAGTAACACCGCCGGGACTTCCATCCCTTCTAACACTTCAGGACGAGTATAGTGTGGGCAGTCCAGCAACCCATCGGCAAAGGAATCTTCCGTTGCCGAAGCTTCATGGCCCAGTACACCCGGAATGAACCGGGCAACGGAGTCAATCAGCGTCATCGCTGGTAACTCACCACCGCTGAGAACGTAATCGCCGATAGACCATTCTTCGTCAATCTCGGTTTGAATTACGCGCTCATCTATCCCTTCGTAGCGACCACAGACCAGAATCAGCTTTTGATTCGTCGCCAGTTCGCTCACGCCCGCTTGATCAAGCTTGCGTCCCTGAGGTGACAGATAAATCACCTTTGCGCCTTCACCTGCCGCGGCTTTTGCTGTGTGAATGGCATCCCGCAAGGGTTGTACCATCATCAACATCCCCGGTCCGCCGCCGTAAGGACGATCGTCCACGGTACGGTGCCGGTCATGCGTGAAGTCACGAGGACTCCAGCTCTGGATGCTCAGCAGGCCATTCTTTACTGCCCGGCCAGTTACCCCGTAATCGGTAATCGCGCGGAACATTTCAGGAAACAGGCTAATTATGCCAATCCACATAGCGCCGTCTTTTACCGTTTATCCGGAGAATTTAAAAACCAGGATCCCAATCTACTTCAATGGTTTGAGTAGTGAGATCGACTTTCTTGATAACCTGTCCATCGAGGAACGGGACCAACCGCTCCTTGATGCCAAATGCATCTTTCAGGTTTGCCTTAATGACGAGAACGTCATTTGACCCGGTTTCCATCATATCGATGACTTTTCCCAGGCTGTAGCCTTCGGTAGTGACTACCTGGCAACCCATAAGGTCTTTCCAGTAGTAGTCGCCCTCTTCCAGCTGCGGCAACTGCGACGAATCCACGACAATTTCACAATTAGTCAGCGCATTCGCGGCATCACGATCGTCAATGCCTTTCAGCTTGATGATGATGTCCTGATTGTGGTGACGCCAGCTTTCCAGCTCGACCTCTTCCCACTTACCGGCTTTCTGGATAAACCAGGGCTGGTAATCAAAAATGCTATCAGCGTCTTCAGTGGAGGAAAACACTCTGAGCCAACCACGGATACCGTAGCAAGAACCCATTTTTCCCAATACGATCGGTTCAACAGGTGCTTTATTGCTCATCATGACCACCGTGACAGATTAAGCTGCTTTGTTTGCTGCTTTGATCAGCGTAGCAACGCGATCGGAAACAGTAGCGCCCTGGCCAACCCAGTGAGCGATACGATCCAGATCCAGACGAGTTTCTTCTTCTGCGCCAGCGGCCAGTGGGTTGAAGAAACCAACGCGCTCGATGAAGCGACCGTTGCGTGCATTACGGCTGTCAGTGACAACAACCTGGTAGAACGGACGCTTTTTAGCGCCGTGACGAGCTAAACGAATAGTTACCATAACATCCTCTTGTGTGAATAAAACAACCGGGCCCCATCGAGGAACGGAGCCCGGGTGTCATATTAAAAGCCCGAAAATTTTACTCATTTTCGGGCAAAAAGCAATCTCAAAAGCGATTATCGCCCAGGAAAGCCGGGTGGCATCATGCCTTTCATCCCGCGCATCATCTTCGCCATGCCGCCTTTCTTCATTTTCTTCATCATGCGCTGCATGTCGTCGAACTGTTTCAGAAGGCGGTTAACGTCCTGCACCTGCATGCCGCAACCGGCTGCGATACGGCGTTTACGGGAACCTTTGATGATGTCCGGGTTAGCGCGTTCTTTCAACGTCATCGAGTTGATGATCGCCTCCATACGCACCAGCACTTTGTCATCCATCTGCGCTTTCACGTTGTCTGGGATCTGCCCCATGCCCGGCAGTTTGCCCATCAGGCTGGCCATGCCGCCCATGTTTTTCATCTGGCGCAACTGCTCAAGGAAGTCGGTCAGATCGAAACCGTCGCCTTTTTTCAGCTTGCTGGCGAGTTTTTCCGCCTGCGCACGGTCAACCTTGCTCTCGATATCTTCAATCAGCGACAGCACGTCGCCCATGCCGAGGATACGGGAGGCAATACGATCCGGGTGGAACGGCTCCAGCGCTTCGGTTTTCTCGCCCACGCCAAGGAATTTAATCGGCTTACCGGTGATGTGGCGAATCGAGAGCGCCGCACCGCCGCGGGCGTCGCCGTCCACTTTGGTCAGCACCACGCCGGTTAACGGCAGCGCTTCGTTAAACGCTTTCGCGGTATTCGCCGCATCCTGACCGGTCATGGCGTCGACAACAAACAGGGTCTCTACCGGGTTGATAGAGGCATGCACCTGCTTGATCTCATCCATCATCGCTTCGTCAACGTGCAGACGACCGGCGGTATCCACCAGCAGCACGTCGTAGAATTTCAGCTTCGCCTCTTTCAGCGCGGCGTTAACGATGTCGACAGGCTTCTGGGCCACGTCTGACGGGAAGAAATCCACACCAACCTGCTCGGCCAGGGTTTCCAGCTGTTTGATCGCCGCCGGGCGATAGACGTCCGCAGAGACCACCAGCACTTTCTTCTTGTGCTTCTCACGCAGGAATTTACCCAGCTTACCGACGCTGGTCGTTTTACCCGCCCCCTGCAGGCCCGCCATCAGCACCACGGCCGGTGGCTGAGCCGCCAGGTTAAGCACCTGGTTCTCTTCGCCCATCGCCAAAACCAGTTCGTTACGAACGATTTTGACGAACTCCTGACCTGGGGTCAGGCTCTTGTTAACTTCATGACCAACCGCCTTCTCTTTAACGCGGTTGATAAAATCACGAACAACCGGCAACGCGACGTCTGCTTCCAGCAGCGCCATGCGCACTTCGCGCAGCGTTTCCTTGATGTTCTCTTCAGTAAGGCGTCCGCGGCCGCTGATGTTGCGCAGCGTGCGCGACAAACGATCGGTTAAATTATCAAACATTGTCTCTCGCCTGAGTAGAAACGTTGGGCCGCATTGAGCGACACATACACAGAATTTTGCCGGAGTATAACATGAAGGCGTCTTTGTTGTTATGCAACGGTTGGAGCAGGCGTCACGTAACGTTATACTGCTTCTCTTTCTTATTAAGACAACTGTCGATGCCTATATGCCTGTTTTCGCACTGATCGCCCTTGTTGCCTACTCTGTCAGCCTCGCGCTGATCGTTCCCGGACTGCTGCAAAAAAACAGCGGCTGGCGGCGCATGGCTATTCTTTCCGCGGTGATCGCACTGATAAGCCACGCGTTTGCGCTGGAATCACGTATCATCCCCGGCGACGGCAGCGTGCAAAACCTGAGCGTCCTCAACGTCGGCTCGCTGGTCAGTTTGATGATCTGTACGGTAATGACCATCGTGGCGTCTAAAAATCGCGGCTGGCTGCTGCTACCGATTGTCTATACCTTCGCGCTGATCAATCTGGCCTTAGCCACCTTTATGCCCAATGAATTCATTACGCATCTGGAAGCGACCCCGGGGATGCTGGTGCATATCGGCCTGTCGCTGTTTGCCTACGCGACGTTGATCATCGCGGCGCTTTACGCCATGCAGCTCGCCTGGATTGACTACCAGTTGAAAAACAAAAAGCTGGCGTTTAACCATGAAATGCCGCCGCTGATGGTCATTGAGCGTAAGATGTTCCACATCACCCAGGTCGGGGTGGTGCTGCTGACGCTCACGCTCTGCACAGGCCTGTTCTACATGAAGAACCTGTTCAGCGTGGAGAATATCGATAAAGCGGTGCTCTCCATCATCGCGTGGTTTGTCTATATTGTCCTGTTATGGGGCCATTATCATGAAGGCTGGCGCGGTCGCCGCGTGGTCTGGTTCAACGTCGCGGGGGCGGGCATTCTCACCCTTGCCTATTTTGGCAGCCGCTTCATACAGCAATTTGCTGGCTAAGAAACAAAGGAGTTCCCCCTGGAACACATCTCTACCACCACGCTGATCGTTATCCTGATCGTCATGGTGGTCATCTCCGCCTATTTCTCCGGCTCGGAAACCGGCATGATGACCCTAAACCGCTACCGGTTACGTCATCGTGCCAAACAGGGTAACCGTGCCGCACGTCGCGTTGAAAAACTGCTCCGCAAGCCGGATCAACTGATAAGCCTGGTGCTCATCGGTAACAACCTCGTCAATATTCTTGCCTCAGCTCTGGGCACCATCGTCGGTATGCGCCTGTACGGCAACGCCGGGGTCGCTATCGCCACCGGCGTGCTGACGTTTGTGGTACTGGTGTTTGCTGAAGTGCTGCCTAAGACCATCGCCGCGCTTTACCCGGAGAAAGTCGCCTACCCGAGCAGCTTCCTGCTGGCGCCGCTGCAAATCCTGATGATGCCGCTGGTCTGGTTGCTGAATATGGTGACGCGCGTACTGATGCGGATGGTGGGCATCAAAGCCGATGTCACCATCAGCAGCGCGCTCAGCAAAGAGGAACTGCGCACCATCGTGCACGAATCCCGCACGCAGATTTCCCGGCGCAATCAGGACATGCTCCTGTCGGTGCTGGATCTGGAAAAAGTGAGCGTGAACGACATCATGGTGCCGCGGAACGAAATCGTCGGTATCGACATCAACGATGACTGGAAAGCCATCATCCGCCAGCTGACGCACTCCCCGCACGGGCGCATCGTGCTCTATCGCGACTCGCTGGATGACGCCATCAGCATGCTGCGCGTGCGTGAAGCGTATCGTCTGATGACCGAGAAAAAAGAGTTCACCAAAGAGGTTATGCTGCGCGCCGCCGACGAAATTTACTATGTGCCGGAAGGAACACCGCTCAGCACGCAGCTGGTTAAATTCCAGCGCAACAAGAAAAAAGTCGGCCTGGTCGTCAATGAATACGGCGACATTCAGGGACTGGTGACGGTCGAAGATATTCTGGAAGAGATAGTCGGCGACTTTACTACGTCAATGTCGCCTTCTCTCGCGGAAGAGGTCACCCCGCAAAACGACGGTTCAGTGCTGATTGACGGGAGCGCGAACATTCGCGAACTCAATAAAGCCTTTAACTGGCATTTGCCGGAAGATGAAGCGCGTACGATTAACGGGATGATTCTGGAAGCGCTGGAGGAGATCCCGGCGGCAGGCACGCGGGTGCGCATTGAGCAGTACGATATTGATATCCTGGACGTGCAGGACAATATGATTAAGCAGGTGAAGGTTCTGCCCGTCACGCCGCTTCGGGAGAGTATTGCCGAATAAAATGTAGGCCGGGTAAGGCGAACGCCGCCACCCGGCACTACAGGTAGCAAATTACGCTTTCGCTTTCGCCACGGTCACCATCGCAGCGCGAATGGTACGGCCGTTCAGGGTATAACCTTTCTGCATCACGCCCAGCACTTTACCGGCTTCAATCTCTTCAGATTCGACCATCGCAATCGCCTGGTGGACGTTTGGATCCAGCGGAACGTTGGTATCGGCAATCACTTCCACGCCAAACTTACGCACCACGTCGAGCATGGATTTCAGCGTCAGTTCGATACCTTCGATCATCGCCGCATTGTCCGGGTTCGCTTTATCAGCCACTTCCAGGGCGCGATCGAGGCTATCAATCACCGGCAGCAGTTCGTTGACGAATTTCTCCAGCGCGAATTTATGCGCCTTCTCAACGTCCTGCTCGGTACGACGACGCAGGTTTTCCATTTCCGCCTTAATGCGCAGAACACTTTCGCGTTCGCGATTCTGTGCTTCTACCAGTTGGGCTTCCAGATTCGCAATTTTTTCATCGCGCGGGTCCACCTGCTCAGCAGATGCGTCTGGCTCTACTGCCTCAACTTCATCGTGCTGTTCCGTGATAATTTCTTCAGGGGCTTGCCCCTCAGGCGTTTTCTGTTCTTTACTACTCATGAATTTCTCCGCGTTTTTCTGCATTCATCTCGCTAACTTCGCTTATTATGGGGATCAGTTTCCTGGATTCAAGGGAACAAGAGAGATTGTCATCATTCATCAGGCACAAGGACCTCCAGAAAATGAATAATCATTTCAGGTGTATTGGGATCGTCGGGCATCCGCGTCACCCTACCGCATTGACGACACATGAAATGTTGTATCGCTGGTTGTGTAGCAAAGGCTATGAAGTGATGGTCGAGCAGCAGATTGCGCAGGAGCTGCAGCTCAAGAGCGTCAAAACCGGCACCCTGGCAGAGATTGGTCAACAGGCCGATCTCGCCGTGGTGGTGGGCGGTGACGGAAACATGCTCGGTGCCGCACGCACGCTGGCGCGCTATGATATCAAGGTTATCGGCATCAACCGAGGCAATCTCGGCTTTTTAACCGATCTCGACCCGGACAACGCGCAACAGCAACTGGCTGACGTGCTGGAAGGTCACTATATCAGCGAAAAGCGCTTCTTACTGGAAGCGCAGGTGTGCCAGCAGGACTGCCAGAAGCGCATCAGCACCGCGATTAACGAGGTCGTACTACACCCCGGTAAAGTGGCGCATATGATTGAGTTCGAAGTCTATATCGACGAAATCTTTGCCTTCTCGCAGCGCTCTGACGGGCTGATTATCTCCACTCCAACCGGCTCAACCGCCTACTCACTTTCTGCGGGTGGCCCCATTCTGACGCCCTCGCTGGATGCCATTACCCTGGTGCCGATGTTCCCGCACACGCTCTCCGCCCGCCCGTTGGTCATCAACGGTGACAGCACGATACGTCTGCGCTTCTCGCACCGCCGTAACGACCTGGAGATCAGTTGCGACAGCCAGATTGCGCTGCCGATCCAGGAAGGTGAAGATGTCCTCATTCGCCGATGCGATTACCACCTGAACCTGATTCACCCGAAAGATTACAGCTATTTCAACACATTAAGCTCGAAGCTCGGCTGGTCAAAAAAATTGTTCTGATTTTACATCCAGGACTTTACTGTATAAAAAACCAGTTTATACTGTATGAAAACACAGTCATGGTTTTTCATACAGGAAAACAATTATGCTGGCACAACTGACCATCAGCAACTTTGCCATAGTTCGTGAGCTTGAGATCGATTTCCACAGCGGCATGACGGCGATCACCGGGGAAACCGGTGCGGGTAAATCCATTGCCATTGATGCCCTCGGCTTGTGCCTTGGCGGCCGCGCCGAGGGAGACATGGTGCGCAGGGGCGCAAACCGCGCCGACCTGTGCGCCCGCTTCTCCCTGAAAGACACGCCTGCCGCCCAGCGCTGGCTCGAACAGAACCAGCTTGAAGATGGGTGTGAGTGTTTACTTCGCCGCGTGATCAGCAGCGACGGCCGTTCCCGTGGTTTTATCAACGGCACGGCGGTCCCCCTCTCTCAGCTTCGCGAACTCGGCCAGCTGCTTATTCAGATCCACGGTCAGCACGCGCATCAGCAGTTAGTCAAACCAGAACAGCAGAAAGCATTGCTTGATGGCTATGCGGGTGAGTACGCACTTACTCAGCTCATGGCTGAACACTACCGTCTGTGGCATCAGAGCTGCCGGGAGCTGGCTCAGCATCAGCAGCAAAGCCAGGAGCGCGCCGCGCGTGCGGAGCTGCTGGCGTACCAGCTTAAGGAGCTGAACGAATTCAATCCGCAGGCGGGTGAGTTTGAGCAAATCGACGAGGAGTACAAGCGCCTCGCCAACAGTGGCCACCTGCTCTCAACCAGCCAGAATGCGCTCAATATGCTCGCTGATGGCGAAGACGCGAACCTGCAGAGCCAGCTCTATAGCGTTCGTCAGCTGATCACCGAGCTGGCAGGCATGGACAGCAAACTCTCTGGCGTACTTGATATGCTGGAAGAGGCCGCGATTCAAATCTCAGAAGCCAGTGACGAACTGCGCCACTACTGTGAGCGTCTGGATCTCGACCCGAACCGTCTGTTTGAACTGGAACAGCGCATCTCCCGTCAGATCGCCCTGGCGCGTAAGCACCATGTTACGCCGGAAGAGCTGCCGGGCTACTATCAGGCTCTGCTGGAAGAGCAGCAGCAGCTTGACGATCAGGCTGACTCGCATGAAACCCTTTCTCTGGCGGTGAACCTGCATCATGAACAGGCGCTGGCCACAGCGCAAAAGCTGCATGAAATCCGTCAGCATTACGCTCAGGAACTCAGCCAGCACATCACCGACAGCATGCATACGCTGGCAATGCCGCACGGCGTATTCACCATTGATGTTCGCTTTGAAGAGCATCACCTGACGGCGGAAGGTGCGGATCGCATTGAGTTCCGTGTCACCACCAACCCGGGCCAACCGCTACAGGCAATCTCCAAAGTCGCCTCCGGCGGCGAGCTGTCGCGTATTGCGCTGGCGATTCAGGTTATTACCGCGCGTAAAATGGAAACCCCGGCGCTGATTTTCGATGAGGTGGATGTCGGGATCAGCGGTCCAACGGCGGCGGTTGTCGGCAAACTGCTGCGTCAGTTAGGCGAATCAACGCAGGTGATGTGCGTCACTCACCTGCCGCAGGTTGCGGGCTGTGGTCATCATCACTTTATTGTCAGCAAAGAAACCGATGGCGAAATGACGGAAACGCACATGATGCCGCTCGATAAACGTGCACGTCTGCAGGAGCTGGCACGCCTGCTCGGCGGCAGTGAAGTCACGCGTAATACGCTCGCGAACGCGAAAGAACTGCTGGCGGCATAAACTTTTTCGGGATCTCAGGGTCATAGAGAACAACAAAAACGCCGCCAGACCGGTTTCAAAGTGGGGCAAGGTCTATTATCATCGGCATATTACATATGAGCCGCGTTCTGCTCGGGCCCGAAAAGGAATCAAATCACTATGCGTTGTAAAATGCTGACCGCTGCCGCAGCGGTTCTTCTGATGTTGACCGCAGGCTGTTCCACTCTGGAGAAAGTGGTTTACCGTCCTGACATCAACCAGGGGAACTACCTTACCCCTAACGATGTGTCCAAAATCCGTGTGGGGATGACACAACAGCAGGTCGCTTATGCACTGGGAACCCCGATGATGTCCGATCCGTTCGGCACTAACACCTGGTTCTATGTATTCCGTCAGCAGCCAGGCCACGAAGATGTGACCCAGCAGACCCTGACGCTGACTTTCAGCAGCGCCGGTGTGTTGACCAACATAGACAACAAACCTGCCCTGACCAAATAATCAGGCGTCAGAAATGCAAAAAGGTGCTCAATGAGCACCTTTTTTGTATCTGAATTCTTACGCAGAGTCGTAGCCCCGGTAAGCGCAGCGCCACCGGGGGAGAAAGCACTACTTACTCGCCTTCTCGGCACGCTGGCGACGCAGCTCTTTCGGGTCGGCAATCAACGGACGATAAATCTCCACCCGATCGCCCTCTTTCAGCACGTCACCCAGCTTCACCGGACGGCTGTAAATACCGACCTTATTTTTCGCCAGGTCGATATCACTGCGAAGCTCGAGGATGCCGGACGCGCGGATAGCCGCTTCTACGGTCGCGCCCTCGTTCAGCGTCACGCGCTGCAAATACTGTTTCTCTGGCAGCGCGTACACCACTTCCACAGCAATCTTATGCGACACTGTAAACCTCTTTGGCGCGGGTCGTGAACGCCTGAACCATATTCGAGGCCAGCTCTTTAAAGATGCGGCCAAACGCCAGCTCAATCAGCTTATTGGTAAACTCAAAGTCCAGATGGAACTCAATACGGCAGGCGTCCGCGCTCAGTGGGGTAAACTTCCAGCCCCCCATCAGCGTTTTAAACGGACCATCGACCAGATGCATCAAAATACTCTGATTGCTGGTCAGCGTATTGCGGGTGGTGAACGTCTTGCTGATCCCCGCTTTGGAGACATCCACCGCCGCGGTCATCTGCGTCGGGCCAGACTCCAGAACGCGGCTTCCGGTACACCCCGGAATAAATTCTGGATAAGACTGAACATCGTTCACTAACTGATACATCTGTTCCGCGCTGTAAGGCACAAGCGCAGTACGGCTAATCTGAGGCATAGCATTTTCCATGGTCACACAACGGACAAATAATAACATTTATCACCTGTTAAAAAAACGCTAAGCCTCATCTCGTGCTAAGATAGCGCGTTAGACCTCACAGGACGCAATGAGGTGACTTTTTGAAATCAGATTACCGACGGCTTTACGACACTTATGACGAAGAAAAAAGCACATAAACCAGGCTCGGCGACCATTGCGCTCAACAAGCGTGCGCGCCACGAGTATTTCATTGAAGAAGAATTCGAAGCTGGCCTTGCGTTGCAGGGCTGGGAAGTAAAATCGCTGCGCGCCGGGAAAGCTAATATCGGCGACAGCTACGTGATCCTGAAAGATGGCGAAGCTTTCCTGTTCGGTGCGAACTTTACGCCGCTGACCGTCGCCTCGTCACATTACGTGTGTGACCCAACGCGCACCCGTAAGCTGCTGCTAAACAAGCGTGAGCTGGAATCTCTCTACGGACGCATCAACCGCGAAGGTTTCACCGTGGTCGCCCTGTCGCTGTACTGGAAAAACGCCTGGTGCAAGGTGAAGGTTGGCGTCGCAAAGGGGAAAAAGCAGCACGACAAACGTACTGACCTGAAAGAGCGCGAGTGGCAGCTTGATAAAGCGCGCATCATGAAAAACGCAGGGCGTTGATTCTGCACACTTATTGTACAATTCAATAAGTTAGCGTTCCGGGCTGGTATCCAGGAACTGAAATCTGGTATACTCAGTTCAACACTATTGGGGCTGATTCTGGATTCGACGGGATTTGCGAAACCCAAGGTGCATGCCGAGGGGCGGTTTGCCTCGTTAAAAGCCGCAAAAAAATAGTCGCAAACGACGAAAACTACGCTTTAGCAGCTTAATAACCTGCTCTGAGCCCTCTCTCCCTAGCTTCCGCTCTTAAGACGGGGATCAAAGAGAGGTCAAACCCAAAAGAGATCGCGTGGAAGCCCTGCCTGGGGTTGAAGCGTTAAAACTAATCAGGCTAGTTCGTTAGTGGCGTGTCTGTCCGCAGCTGGCGTGCGAATGTAAAGACAAACTAAGCATGTAGTACCGAGGATGTAGAAATTTCGGACGCGGGTTCAACTCCCGCCAGCTCCACCAAATAAAACAAGGGGTTACGTGAAAACGTAGCCCCTTTTTCTTTGGTGGTGGCGGCAAAATGGCGGCAGCCACTTTGCCCACCGTTCATCAACGTCTGTAGCCGTTTATGTAATAAAGGTGATTCACATGGAAGAAATGCATTTTGTTTACATCAATGCTAATGCACGCATTGGTGCACACTCGATAAGTAATGTTAGCCATAGCGATAGCCACATTCAGGGGATATGCCAATCAGCTCATTCGATTCGGACGTTTCGTAAGGATAGAATCCTTCAGGAATTCTCTTCAGCAGATGAAGCTCAACTGTCCTGCCAATCTTTCCTCCCTGAGAACTATCTGCATTTAACCAAAGTAATTAAGCCTAAAACCCTCACTTTTGATGTCTGCTTTACAGGTTTCAAAAAGTCAGATAAAGAGCGTTTGATTGAAGTTGCCGAGGCGAACAGCCTGACCGTAAGAAGTTCAGTTACTCAGAATCTGCAGATGCTTTGTTGTGGATACAATGCTGGCCCTTCCAAAGTAAATGCTGCACGTATGAAGGGAACGATCGTCATTGATGAGGAAAGTTTTGTGCATTTTATAGAAACGGGTGAAATTCCCGACGCATAAAAAACCTGCCGCAGCAGGTTCTTGATTTAAAAATTCATGTGCCCTTGACCACCTGGCGTAGGGTGTGGCGGGGCATTATTAATTATTGTCGGCGTAACGATAAACCTCACTACCGTTTCATGGGTGACAAATGTGCTGCCGCAATTAATGTTCTGGCACTGGCAGTAACGTTCCTTCGTGCTATCAGTAACCTGAAAGCTGCTCCTGGTGTGCGCCGCATGTCCACACTTTGGGCAATTCATCATTTTTTATTCTCCGCCACCATTAAAATCTCAATAATGATACACAAAGAATCAATATTGAGAACTTATTTATTCCATTTCCAAATCATCAATTTTTACTTCAAGCTCCAGACTGGTTGTAAAACCATTATCCTTGCTGACCGAATGCGTAAGGGTTGTGATGGTCCATTCTGCATCGTCAATAGGTTGCTTAAAGCCACTCACTTTCACCGGCATTTCCGTATAGAGATCTGCCCTACCCTCTGCGAGCTGCAGGGAGAATGACGCAACACCGCGCTGCAGACGCTCCCATTGCATTTTTGCCGCACGCTCAGCATTGCTGCGGTTGGCATAAGTGCGATTAAGAACCAGCACGTTTTCGTCCGTTCCCACCAGATAATCACCCTGTTTTGCTTCCGGCTCTTTTGGCGCGGTGGTTTTCTTCCGGCGGCGCTTAACCTTAGTTGTTTCTTTTTTCTTGGGTTCGCGGGTATGCAGCCAGCTGGCAATTACACCGGTATAAGCACCACGATCAGCCAGGGTAAAACGATGACCGTCACCGGCTTTACGTTCAATGGTGATAACCGGCAACAGCTTTCCGCTCGCCGTTCTTCCCTGCCCCTGCCTGATAAACAGCAGGTTTCCATCCTTAACGGAAGCAATCGCCCCATACTGGCGCGCCAGCTTCATCAGGAAACTGGCATCGCTTTCATTGGTCTGGTCCATGTGATCCAGTTCCTTTTCCGTCAGGTCTTTACTCAACGCCATTTTGAGGTTATGCCGTGCAGCGATTTCCTTTACCACATCGCCAACAGTTGTCTGGTGCCATGACTTTTCGCGCCGGTTATTGAGGGTTTCACGGAAATCAGCGCTACGGGCACGGATAGTCAGACGATCAGGAGCACCGCTATGCTCAATTTCATCCACCGTAAATGCCCCTTTTGGGAAAAGCGGCTGGCCCTTCCACCCCAGCGCCAGCTCAATAACCGCACCACGTCGCGGCAGGATGATCAGCCCATCAGCATCATCCAGCTCCAGATCAAGCTGGTCAGCCTCAAAACCCCGGTTATCGGTCAGCGTCAGACTCATCAGGCGCGCATCCAGCGCGGCGGTCACGTCCTTACCTTCAATAGTGATACTGAAAGCCGGACTTCTGCTGTTCAGGTCAAAAAGATCAGAGCTAAAATTCACTGCAGCAATCCTCCAACCGTATTTTTAATATTACCTATCGCAGACGTTGCAGAGTCCTGCAGGTTACTGAGCTGATCGCTGAGACTGCCGAACATATCAGACAGTGACTCATCAACCCTTTTCAGGGTCAGGGTAAACTCAATACGGCGCGGCATCCCGCTTTCAAAAAATTCCGTTTTGGTCTGGCTCAGGCTCTCGATCACAAACATGCCGTAAATGGTCCCGCTACCCTCAATCAGGGGCCATGCTTTGCCCAGCTCTGCCATTTGCTCCAGCGCGAGCAATGACAGCCTGCCGCCGGTGACTTCCGGCAGCAGTACGCCGGATAATGTCAGCGAGTCGTTATCCGGGCCAAGAAACTGCGTTGATGGTCGCCGGTTCACCCGGCTGTTGGCTGCGTGTCGCCAGCTTCGCTGATACTGCAGCTCCTGATACGGCACTGTACGCAGCATGAAGACATATAACCCCAGCACCATCATCATGATTCATATCCCCCTTGATCACTGAAATTACTCCGCGCTTTAGCCCTGGCTTTGCGTTCGCGCTCGTCAAGCTGCCGCGCGACTTCGCGGGCAATATCCTGCGCACTCTGCCCAGGCTGGGCAGTAATATGAATGGGCGCGTTAATCTCATAACGGATCACTGGCGGTACACTGGCAGATTTCGCAGGTTGACTTTGTTTGTATGCCATTGCCGGTAGGCTGTACGGATGCAGTGGAGCAGCCTCCACAGGTGCTGCCGCTACGCCCATTACGCCAGCTATGACGGAAGCCAGAACCTTCTGACTTAAAGTCTCCGGATCAGCCCTTTTCGCCGTGATTTCCGTAACGGCCTGTGTCGGCATGACGGCTGCAGCGATACCAGCAAGCTCAACAGAGCGATCTCTACTCGGAACTTTTACCGGGGCGTTAGCGATTTCAGACAGCAACATTAACCGGCTTTCAGCCCGTTGCTCCCGGCTGGATGTTACATCGTGAGAGGGGCTTACCTTTGCCGCCAGTTTCGTCAGTTCAGTAGCACGATTGTTTACAGGAAGGTTTGCTGGGCCATTCACGCTATCAGGCGGCAAAATAATCCTGCTTTCAGGACGCCGTTTAGCGCTGGCTGGTTCCGCTTGTGAAGGATTGAGCGTTGCCGCCATCCTTGCCAGCTCAGCAGTGCGTTTTCGACCGGTGACATTTGCGGGACCGTTCACTATTTCGGGGCCGTTCTCCCCAACGATGCCAAACTGACCTCGCGGGATTGTGCCACCGCTGTCATACATGCCTGCAAACCCCATCGACGGAAATCCGCCAGGTGGCAACACCACCTTACCGTCACTGTTCACCGTAGCAGGCTGCTGTCGTGTAACCTGTTCAGGTAGTTTTGCTTTTGCCGCTTCCTTACTGACGATGCCAAGTTTTTCCAGCAACCACGACACGCCTGACTTGAGAGACTCAAGCGGGTGCATCACCATATTCAGACCTTCCGCCAGTGCCTCACCAAACCTGCGGCCCATTGCAGCTGCGCTGTTCAGTTCTTCGGAAGTGGATTTAACCGGCGTAAGCAAATCAGTGAACCACCCCCACAAAGCCTGCACCTTGTCGCCAATCCACTGAAAAACAGGCCGCAATGGCTCAAAGGCAGCACTGATCGGTGCAGCAGCGGCTTTGAACCCCTCCACCACACCACCCAAAAATGCGCTAATCGGCTGCCAGTATTTCCAGACAACCAGCGCCACGCCAGCCAGCGCCGCCACAACCAGCCCTATCGGACTAAGCAGGGCGCCCAGCAATCCAGAAATCCCGTACAGCGCAACGCGAAGGAGGGCCAGCGGGCCGGACGCCAGAAAACGCAGCACGCCACCGGCTGCGGATAATCCCCCGCGCAACGCGGCCAGCGGATTCATTACCATGCCGATAATGTTGCGAATACCAGACATTCCGCCTCGAAGGACAGCAAGCGGCGCACCGGCCAGCGCTTTCAGCGCATTGCCAGCCAGCCCGGCAGAACGGCGCAGGGAGTTAAGGGGAGACGCCAGCAATCCGGTGCTGCTGCCGGATGCCGCCAGGCCACGGCGCAACAGGGAAAGCGGCGCATTTGCCAGCCAGGACAGCGCGCCGCCGGTGCGGGTCACTGCAGACATAACGGAGGGGAGTGTTTTTACACCCAACACGGACAGGCCAAAACGGATCACCGCCAGCGGCCCCAGAACGCCAGCCACGGCCACCGCCAGCGTGCCGAGCACAACGGTGATCGCAGCTGTGGCTGCAGCTACTTTCATCAGCGTGCCCGCCAGCTGCGGGTTAGCCTCAACCCATCGACGCAGTGCCCCGGTAACGTTTTTGACGTACCCCATGATATCCATCAGCGGCTGGCGCAGGGTTTCACCCAGGCTACTGAAAGCGTTCTGCGCGCCCGTTTTAACAAGCAACCACTGCGCGGAAAGTGAATCCTTATTGATATCGGATTCTTTCTGCATGGAGCCGTTAGCCTCAGTGCCTGAGGTGAGTTTCAGCTGTCGCTGCAGCTCCGGCAGGTTGTTTGCAAGCTTCGCCGCATCGTCGCCAAACTCCTTACCAAATATCATCGTCATGGCGGACAGGCGCTTATCCTGCGGCAGCTTGTTGACCTTCTCCAGCACGCGCTGAATGGTCCCCATTGCGTCCTTTGTCATCTGCTTTTCAATCTCTTCAGGATTGAGTTTCAGCAGATCCATACCTTCCATGAACCGCTTGCTCTGCATGGTTGCAATCGACAGTTCGCGCACCATCGCATTTGATGCGCTGGCGGCAATTTCAGGCGCGGCCCCCAGAGACAGGAAGGTGGAACCCAGCGCGGCCGCCTTTCGGAAATCAAGCCGGTCAGCCACGCCCCCCATGCGCTGCAGCACATTGATGATATCACCGCCCTTAGACATGGCGTTATCGTCCAGGTAGTTCAGGGCATCGCCAAGCTGTTCAATATTTCGGGTCGGCACTTTATACAGCTGCGCGATTTTCCCCAGCCCCTCCGCCAGCTCATCAGCGGGCAGCTCGAATGCCGTTGCGGCTTTTGCTGCAGTGGATGCAAAGGCCAGCAGGTCACGCTTCTGGTCTTCGTAAGAATCGTTCTGGTTTGTCACGCCCATGCGGGCGCCACCTTCAACCAGCGCGGCATAGTCAATGGCGCCATTCTCCATCGGCAGCTGTTCACTGGCGGCCTTGATGGCATCCTGCATGTCGTAAAACTGTTTTGTGCGGTTGCCGTTGTCGTCCCGCAGCCCGTTAACCTGCTTTGCCACGCCTTTCATCGCATCTTCCATGCTGGCATAGCTTTTAACGGCTGCCATCACCGGCGCGCCCATCGCCAGCCCGGCGGCAGTAGTCGTTGCTCCCGCGCCCGCGATACGATCCCGCACCTCAAGACGCCGCGAATACTGATCGCGGACGGCGTTCATACGGGCCTGCTGCTCACCCAGGCGTTTAAGGGATTTCTGCTGTCGGTCCAGCGCCTGCCGGGTTTCGTCGGCATTCTGCCGCAGCTCCCGCTGCGCACTGCTCAGCTTTTTGGTGTCCAGCCCGGCCTCATTGAGCGCAAGACGCTGACGCTGCACCGACTGACGCAGGCCGTTGTATTTGCTCTGCAGCTCGTTAACGCGGTTTTTTGCCTGCTCCAGCAGACGCGCCTGCGCCGCCGTCGGCCGGTTAGTGGCCGAGAACTGCGTGGCAAGCTTCGCCGCTTCTTCGCGTGCGGCTTTAAGACTGTTGCCGGTGACGGCCAGCTGCGCGCTTGCCTTGCGGAAACCGTCAATACGGCCCGCCTGGGCGTCCAGTTCTTTTAATCTTGCGCGGCTTTGCTGAATGGCGGTAGCCAGCTCTTTAGAACTGGCCTGCGCTGATCGGAATGGGCGGGTGAGTTTATCAACCGCATTTAGAATTACCTGCAAACGCAGGTTAGTGTCACTCATCGCTGGCCCCGCTTCTCTGAATCGCTTTATGCCGCCACTCCAGCACTTCGGTCAGCGGCATAACGTCAGTGACGGACGGCGGCCAGTGAAAAATGGTGGCGATATCAGCCACCAGGTCTTCTACCGTCAGGCTGTCGGCAAACCGGCAAGCACCGATTTCTTCAACAAAAAAGTGACCACCTCAACCGACAGCGCGGTGAGATCTGCGGGGTCCATTTCAGCCATTTCCTGAGCGGTCAGCGCGGGCGTGGAGATGCGGGGAATAATCGTCATCATCGCGCCGACGTCCATATCCATGATCGCCTGCAGACGGGTGCCACGCAGCGCGCCGGACTGCGGCTTGCGCAGCACAATTTCGGCAATTTCGGTTTTACCGCGTTTGATTGGGGTGTCCAGCTGTACGGTTTTTTCAGTCAGTTGTTCGCTCATTGTCATTTCCTGTTTATAAGGTACTGGCGCGGCTGCCCGCGCCTTTAAAGTAGATCAGAGGCCCAGGGCGTTGCGGTGTTCTTCCATCAGGTCCACGCCGTCAACGATTTCAATCATGTTGATCACATCAACCTCATAGAGCACCTCGCCGTTAATGGTCAGCTTCGCGTAGCTGTTGGTGCTGCTGACTTTTGTGGTGTTGCTCTCGCCGGTTTTCCATTCGCCGGAATCGACTTCTTTATGTCGCCCGCGCACAACCAGCTCAACGGCCTGCACTTCGCCGGTATCATCACGCTGAATGGAGCCGGTGAAACGCAGCTGGATGCCGTCAACGGTGGCTTTACCCATCTGCTTGAATAACAGCAGTTCGGTGCCACCGATTGAAAATTCCGTGTCCAGCGCGCCATCATCCAGCCCCAGATCTACATCAGCCGAACCGGGCATACCGCCGCCGCGATACTTTTCAAACTTGCGGCCGAATTTAGGCAGGGTCAGGGACTCAACAATCCCCTGATAGTTATTCCCGTCGTTAAACAGGTTCAGGTGTTTTAACTTGCGTGGTAAAGCCATTTTGTCCCCTTACGCGCTGACCTGGCTGGAGAAATCCAGCAGATACTGATCGGTGATGCGCTGGCGCAGCATCAGGTTTTCCAGAGGCGGTACCGGCGTATAGTCGTAATCGATAGTGAGCTTCCCGGCTTTCAGGGAATCTTTATCGTTTACAGACTCATCCAGCCAGCAGTCGGCGCCGATGATGTAGCCCTGCGTTTTCAGGTTACGCAGTTTGGCGCGAATACCTTCGATAATGTCGCGGGCCAGCGACGGGTTAAGCACGCCATCCACCGCCCACATATGCGCTTCTGCGATGGTGTCAGCCAGTACCTGCGCGGTGCGGGTGTAGTTTTCAAAGGCAAACAGAGGATCGTCACTGAGGCAACGGGAACCCCAGAAGCGGAAACCGTCTTTGCGGATCAGCGTGGTGACATCGTTCTGGTTCAGCAGCCCCGCATCGGTTGCCGGGTCCTGCAAATCCCAGAACACATCAGCAGAAATGCCGGTGACGCCGTTCACGCCAACGTTGGACAGGGATTTGTGCCAGCCGGTCTGTTCGTCAATTTTGGCACGCAGGCCAAGCGCACGGGCTGAGGCGTAAGCCGTTGCGTCAGCGTTCAGCACGGTGTCAAAACTGATGAAATCAGGCCAGATCAGCATCCCCTCGCGCTGGCTGAAATTGTCACGGTAGGCAATTGCTTCTTCCACCGTTTTGCAGCCATAGGCGGACAGGTAGGCAAACCCGCGCAGGCTCTGCGCCACGCTCAGCAGCTCAGTGGCAACCGCCTGCGTGTCATGCCCCGGCACGCCGAGAATGCGCGGCTTGACGCCCAGCTGCGACTGCGCCGAAAGCAGCGCTTTCATACCCGTTTTTTTACCGTCAGCAGTTACGCCGCCGATAATGTTGGAGGTTGTTTCCGCTTCGGTTTCACCCTGTGCTACGCGCACAACGACGGTCACGGGTTTAGCCTGGTCTGCAATCGCATCCAGCGAACGGGCCAGCGTGCCGGACTCGCCCGCTTTACCGCTGGCAGTCAGCACATCGGTCAGCAGGACCGGCTTATTGAGGGGAAACATGGAAGCATCAGCATCATCGCCGGTGCAGACCATGCCCACGATGGCGGTGCTCACTGTGGTAATGGATCGGGTGCCCTCGTTGACTTCAACAACGCGCACCCCGTGGTGGTAATCCTGAGCCATAAGGCAGTCTCTCCGGTTTACAGGGGGTATGCCTATGTTCTGGTTGATATGCACGCGGCGCACGTAGTGGGCTATGTGTGGTGAATAGCACAATTGATATTGACAAAAAATGATGGTTAGCAGCGCATTTAAATTCTTTGAAAGGTTGGTTTGGGAGATTTGAAACTGGCAGGTGTCACTTCCGGCTCGCTGGGAGCGAGTGGGTTCGTCATTTTTCCACTGATCATAAGTGGTGTTCGCCGTGAGTTTTTAATCCAGTGGAGCGGAGTTATTACCTTTGACGCCGCGACATCAACTGTGATGGCAAAAAAAACGTGGACCTTTCCAACTGCATTTCCGAATGCCTGCCTTGGGGTATTCCCGACGATGGCGCGCGGGAATACTTACAGCCCGTCAGCATCGCCTACATGCTCCGCAAAAGACCCGACGTTAACGTCTGTTGAGCTGGGCTGCGGTTACTACGCCTCCACGGCAGCGATTAATGCACTGGCTATCGGCTGGTAGTTTCTGAGGATAACACTATGACTTTTTTTTCGCCCACAACCTGCGGCTTCTATGCAGCAGAGTTAAAAGAAAATTTTGTTGCATCGGGGACATGGCCTGCTGATGCAGTTGAAATCAGCGCCGCTGAATATGATGAGTTTAAAAGCCCGCCGCCGTCAGGGAAAATGCTCGGTGCTGCTGATGGTAAACCCGCCTGGGTTGATATTCCTGCACCCACGCAGGAAGAACGAATCTCAGTTGCTGAGCAGCAAAAGCAACAGCTAAGGATTATGGCTGACTCCGAAATATCCTGGCGGCAGGATGCGGTTGATACAGAGATTGCAACGGATAAAGAAACCTCAGAATTATCAGAATGGAAAAAATACCGGGTGCTGTTGATGCGTGTTGATACAACAGCACCGGTATGGCCTACTCAACCGGATGTGTAGTAGCTTCAGGTACAGGCGGGAAATCAGCAACTGTTGGTATCCCGTCTGCACCTGCAATGATTTGCTTACCTGCAAACTGTTCAGCCAGCAGTTCCTGCCACAATTCATCAGTAACCTCTACACTCTCAATTTCTGGCCGGGTCCCATAAAACCCCGGCGGCGTTGTTCCTGCTGTAAAATATTTAGGCATTCATAATCCCCGTCACAATAAATTGAAAATCACCATCTGATACGGCTCGCGCCCCCCAGACGGACAGAATAACCATGCCGGTAGTGCTCAATGACTGTATGCCGCAGCCTAAATCCTGTGTTACGGCAGTAGTTGTCAACTCACCAATAGCGCTGGATAAAACAGCTTTCACATCACTTGAGAACGCAACAGGGAACGTCACAGAGAAAGTCTGATTATTGGTCAGTGCAGGAGGTGTGACGTTCATAGACAAAGTAGCGAACCAGCGTACCTTTGCTCCATCATAATAAGGCGACTTAAACAGCGTATAGCCAGTACCGGTGGTAAACGTAGGAGATGGAAGTTTTGCCGCTGTTCCCAAACCAAGGTATTCGAGAAGAGCCGCGACAGATTTTCCTGATAATGCAGTAAGCGTGTTATCCAGCGGTTGCTTACCTGCCAGCGCGTTTGTCATGGTCGTAGCAAAGTTAGGATCATTTCCCAGCGCAGCCGCCAGCTCATTCAGCGTGTCCAGTGCTGCAGGAGATGATGCAACCAGCGCCGCGATGGCTGATTTAACAAATGCCGTGGTGGCAACCTGCGTATTGTTGACTGACTGTGCAGCAGTGGGTGCCGTTGGTGTTCCGGTCAGAGCCGGGCTTGCCAGTGGAGCTTTCAGCGCCAACGCATTGTTTAACTCCGTTACCACGGCCTGCACAAACGCTGTGTTGGCAATTTGTGTGGTATTGGTTCCTGCCGGTGCGGTTGGTGCTTTCGGCGTCCCCGTCAGTACTGGACTTTCTTTTTTTGCATATTGCGTATGAGGATCGGCTGCAGCAATATGCGCCGCCATCAGATCATCCACATACACCTTCAACTCCAGCACCTTATCATCCACATACTTGCGGGTTGCCAGCACCACTGACGGATCAATTTTCAGGGTGATATTATCGGTACTACTGGTAATCAGCACCATGCGCACGGTCTGCGTGCGCCCGCTCCCTTCTGCCAACTGCGGCTTGTAGCTCTCCGGGCAGTTACCAACGGCAATCAGTGCGCCGGTTTCGTCGAATAAACCAACCTCACGAATCCACCAACCGCCCTCAGTTTCGGGGATAACCTGTTCAGCAATAATCTGGCTGCTGTTCTGCGGATCGATATACAGCATATTTAATGCCGCACGGCGCTTTTCAGCAACCAGCGCTGTCTGCTGCGCGCTTGGCGTCGGCAGCACGCCGCCACCGTCACCTACAGCCATCTGGGTAATTTTCAACGGGACACCGAGCGCGGCAGCGCTTGCCAGTTTCGCCGCGCCGATATCCGTCAGCAGTGTATAAAATTTTGCGCTCATGGATTCACTCTCATTGTGTCAATAACATGGACCGCTCCGCCCTCGTAAGCGGTGCCGCCGGAAATAATGGTTTCGTTGATATACGGGTAGATCGTGATTTCTTCGCCGGTGTAGGTGGCTGCCCCCACAAAATAGGGGCCGCTGGTCTGCAGGTTGATGGACATGCCGATCAGATGGCGGCTGCACGGTTTGGCGTCACCGATCAGGCGCTCCAGCTCCAGATAGGTTTCTTCCGTGATGCCCTGGTCCTGCACGCCAATGTCCAGACGAAACGTCCCCGGCGTCTCGCCGGTCTGCCACCACTCAATGATGCGGATCAGAAAACCAAACGGCTCCACCACGCGCCGCACGGCGCTGGTTGTCCCCTTGTGCTGATGGATATAGAAAGCATCCTGCACCACACGGCGCTTGACGCTCTCCGTCCAACTCTCGTCCCAGCGGTCAACGGAAAACGCCCACGCCAGATACGGCAGAAAGCTGACCGGACATGTTGCCGGATTCCACAAATCGCGCAGCGGCACCTGCAAATCGGAAATACCGCTGCAGGTCTGCGCCAGTCGGCGCTCAAGTGGCGATGAGCCGGGCGGAAGCAGGCTATTCATCTGTGCCCCCGTTGATTACGCTCCATTCCGTGCAGGACGCTGCCTGCGTCTTATCCAGCACCACATCATCCAACGGGGAGGCCAGCTCCACACGCTGGACGCCCTCAACGTGCAGCGCGGCATAAATCGCGCTGCGACGGATATCACGTCCCAGCCGCGTCTGACTGGCGATGTACTTCTGCAGGCTGGCTTTTGCCGCCGCCATCACCGGCTCAGCTTCCGGCCCCGGATAAAGAAAAATCTTTGCATCCACGCTGTACGGGATTATTTCGGCGCTACGCACCGTCAGGCGGTCTGCCACCGGACGCACGTTCTCGCTGTTAAGCGCCTGCTCCACCACCGCCAGCAGATCAGCCTCTGCCGCACCGTCACCCTCACGGCTCAGAACGGTAAGCACCACCTCCGCCGGTGCCGGGCTGGTTGCGCTGGCATCTGCCACGCGCCCGTCCGCGCTTTTGGCGTGAAACTCATAGGCCGCCGTCGGTCCCGCAACGGACAATCCCTCAAACGCAGCTGGAACACGCAGGCGCAGCGCATCATCGCTTTCCATTACTGCCGCGACCGGCGGCACCGCGTCGTTGTCGGCAGGCGTTACCGTCAGGCGTTTCACGTTGTAGTTGGCAGCCAGCTGATCGAGATCGCCGCCGATGGCATACGCCACCATAACCGCCTGCGCGGCCTCGTTAATACGCTGGCGCAGCAGGATTTCGCGGTAGGTGCTTTCCTGCAGCAGCTTGGTGACGGGTTCAGATTCCAGTGCCAGCGTGCGCCGCACCGCGTCCTGCTCATCAGTCGGATAAAGGGCCACAAAAGCGGCCTTGCGTTCAGCCAGCAGCGTCTCAAAATCCGGCACGTCCACTATCTGCGGCGCGGGCAGCTGGGAAAGGTCAATCACTGCCATTGTCTGCTCCTGTAGATACCGAAAGGGAAACCGGCGCGCCATTGCTGCGCTGCCCGGTAAGCTCAACCACCATGGAGCCGTCAAAATTGCTGCTGATGGTGATGGAATCCAGCGTAATCCGTGGCTCCCAGCGACTCAGGGCCACATAGACCGCAGACATGACCTGCAGGCGTAGCGCCGGATTCTGCGGCTGGTCAATCAGGGCGGACAGCAGGGAACCATATTCCCGACGGGCAATCCGGCTGCCCTGTGGGGTCAGCAGAATATCCCGCACTGACTGGCGCAGATGGTCAGTATCAGTAATGGCCTTGCCGTTGCCCTGGCTCATGCCGATATACAGCGTCATACCGGGCCTCCTGACGTATCGCCGCCGGACTTCACGCCGGTGTGACCGTGTTTATCCACCACGATCCCGTTGGAACTCATCGCGGCGCCGCCCTGGGTGACGCCGCCATTGATCACCATCTCGCTGTTAATGCGCGTGGTGTCAGCCTCCACCACAAACTCACCGGTTTTGAGAGTGATATTGTCCGCCGCCTCTATCACCATGGATTTGATGCCCCGGACATGCCACCGCCCGGTGGCGGGTTCATACTCAAACCAGCCCCCGTCCGGGTACTCCGTCACGCAACCGTCCACGGAATCTGAGGGCGGCGCAAACTGATTGGAGTAGATGGCGGGCAGCACAAAAGCGGTTTCCAGATTGCCGCCCATACTCAGCAGCACCACCTGCTCATCCGGCGACGGACACCACCATGTACGGGCACCACCTGCACGCAGCGTCAGCCAGTTAATCCAGTTGGTTTCAAGCTCGCCCACTCTCACCCGGCACAGCCAGTTTTTCCGGTCCACTTCGGTCACGGTGCCGGTGCGGATCAGGTTGGTGATAAGGCGCATGATTTCGGTCAGTTGTGCATTCATAACGAAAGGTTGCCATCAGAGGGAAAAGGGAGGCAGCGCGGGCGCTTGTGCCAGCGGTGGCACAAAGTTCACCCCGCCAGCCAGCGCAGCAGAGTGTCACGGGTGATGGTTTCCACCTCATCATTCACGCCCAACAGGCGGCGCTCTGCGTAGCGGACCTCCGGGCCTTTTCGACTGACGCGATCCCGCAGGCCGTAATGGTGAACACGGGCAATGCGCTGCACCTTGCCATCAAACTGCACGCTGGCGGAGTCCGCACTGGCGGTGGTTTTCAGGTATTTTGTGGTGCGAAGCTTTGCAAACATCTGGCGTTTGATGCGCCCCTTCTTGCTGCGGGCTGTCACCCGGCGCGGCTCATAACCGCTGCCGTCAGGATTACGCTGCAGCCTGATGTTCTGCTGCTGCGTCCGGCGCAGCTGTTGCGCCAGTTGCCGCATCATACGGCTGCGTGCAGCAGGCTCCAGATTTGCCAGCAGCGCCGCCAGCCAGTCATCCACCCTCTGCAGCTCATCCACGTTTCACCGTCCACATTTCTTCGGGTTCGTCAGGCTCTGGCACCGCTTCAACGCTCGACACGCAGCCGTCTGTGCTGACCAGCACGCGCTCCGTCAGTTGCAGGTTCAGGCTTATATCGCACACATCGTTGCGCAGAATATCCACTTCAAAGGTGAACAGTTTTTCACGCAGATCCGGGTTGTTGATGGCATCCGGCTGGTTGTCACTTAGCCACAGCAGCACAGGAGCCATCAGCAGATTCTGGTCGCCGCTGAAATCCTCGATCACCACGTTCAGGGTGTAGCGGTATTCCCATGACATGGAGCTGGCTCCTGTTGCCACCAGTGAGCCGTTATCAACGAAAAGGTGCAGTTTGTCCGGGTTGTCCCGGACATAGGCAACCGCTTTATTCAGGGCGCTGCGTAAGGACTGCGGTTTGTTCACTGTCTCGCTCCTGACACGCAATAATCGTGTCCACTTTGTCAGCACAGACCGCCCAGGCGGCCTCAGTTTCATCCAGCACCGCATTCAGATCGCCGTTACTGCGCGGCGCTGACCTTTCCAGGCGGCACTGCGTCACTCTGGGACAGCCACTCACGGTAAGCTGCACCTCCGGCGAGGGCCGGACGCGCCCGCAACCGGATAATGTCAGCAGGCAAAGGAGTGTCAGCCCAGCGGCGCAAATCCTCGTTTTCACGTTTCAGTTCCTCGATCCGGCGCTGACGGCTTCGCAGCAGTGCGGAGGTCTGTTCCGCTGCCGCATAAAGCCGCGTCTGCTCCCGGCTGTTGGTTTCGGTCAGAATGGACAGGCCGATCAGCTGGCTGTTTTTCTTCGTCAGCTCCTGCGTTTTGCTTTTCAGCGCCGCACCCTGTGTCTCGATGGTGTGGCTGGCATTGTTAAGCCGCCATGACTGCCAGCCCAGCGCCGCAAGCGCCAGCGCCAGCACTACCGCCAGCGCACGCATCAGGCTGCCATCGGCTCATGAAGCTGCGCGCGGGCAATCTGATACAAAACCAGCGTCAGCAGGTAAAACACCAGGGTGATCACCCATCCCGAAAACGCCAGGCACAGAACAATAAGCAACCTGATTACCCATGTACGCACGGGTTTCACAGGGTGCGCCCTGAATTTCAGCAATGCCGCCCTGACCTCATCGCGCGCCCGATCTCCGGCGAACCACCCGGCGGTGAACAGCGCAGCAAGCAGCCAGGCGAGGAAGCATGACACCCAGACAGACGCACCAACCAGAACCGGTGCACCGCTGCGCGGATACAGCAGGCTGATAACCAACAGCGCAGCCCATGCCAGCTGGAAAAAAACGCTCATGACTTTCTTTTTCATTCCGTTATGCTCCTTTTAAGCACCAGGCCATTTCCCGCGCGCGGCGGTTATCCAGCCCCTGATTAAACACACCTTTGACATACACCCAGCGCGGCAGCTGATGGCAGGCATCCGCCCAGCGCCGCAGGTTCAGCAACTTAACCAGCGTGGAGCTGCAGGCGTTGCCGGTGCCCACGTTGAAAGCAAACGACACCACCGCGTCATAGACCTTTTGCGGCATCGGCTGCACCACACATTTATCCAGCGCCCCCTCTACGCGCAGCACATTGGTGATAAGTCCCTGCGCCGCCTGCCGTTCCGTGATGGTTTTTCCCGGCACCACACCGGACGTATTGCCGATCCCGTCAGTCCACACGCCCGCGCTGCACTGATAAGGCTGCAGGCGGCACCCCTCGTAGTCGGCTATCAGTTTCAGCCCCTCAACGGAGGTATGAAGCGACTGGAAACCGGGCAGCGTGGCGGCGATAGCCAGCACCGCCCCAACAAGGCAGCGCTTAACGATTGAAGGATTCATATTCCCCCCGCGAAATTTTGCCGCCACGTAACAATTTGAAAGACTGGTGTTTGTAGTACCAGTTGATAGCCAGCATCAACACACCAATCAGTACGCCGCCAACCGTTGATGCATCCTTGAGCGACAGATCGCCCAGCCATGCCAGCAGCACGGCGATGCAGTAAGTGATAAAGGCGCTGATTCGTTCAAGCGTCATAATTCAGTCCCATAGCTGGACGGTCTGCGCCGTGGTTGACGCCGTAATGTCCGGCAGCTCCACCTGCAGCCCGTGCGGTAAAAATGGGCCGTACTCAGCCAGCCCCGGATTTGCCTGCAGAACCTGCTCAGTGACACCCTGCGTACGCCCGTAATGACGCCAGCAAAGCGCGTCCACCGTGTCATACTGATGCGCACGCACTTTCATCAGATAAGCTCCACCGTACAGTGCGGTGCATCCTGCACCCGGCTGATAGCCCATCTGGCATCACGCCACAGATCGCCGCTGGCCTCCGCCAGCTCCTCCCCTCGCTTCACGCCTGACGCCGTGGCGTCATAGTCCTGATAACGCTCATTGAGCACGGCGCGCGCCCAGCAAAAAACGGCGTTGTGATAGTGCCGGATACGCTCGCTTTTGCCGTCCAGCATCTCTGCGGGAACCTCAGCAAGTGTCCGCCAGCCCAGCATCTGCTGACGGTTGCGGAAGTCGAACAGCTCAGCGTTAACCTCAGAAATTGCCGTCAGCACAACCTGCTTTAAACGCGGCTGCGTCACCGTGCCGTCAGTGCGCATCACACTACGAAATTCCGACAGGTCCACATCAGGCCAGAACGGCGTATTTTTAATGACCTCCGCCTGTTCCGGTGCCTGTTCGGGCGCAACAAACTTCATGCGGCTTTCTCCTGAATAAGTGGGCGGTGGACGGGGTTTTGATGTGGCAGTGCCTTTCGCCACCCCGTGCCGCCCGTGCGCGGGGCACGTTCTTTAGCGGCTGTCATTGCGCAGTCTGCGCTCCAGCTGCTGCTTTTCTTTTTTCACGCCACAGCGGGGATCAAGCTGCAGCGCATGGGTAAGGTGATTAAGGGCAGATGCCGGGTTGCTTTCACTCAGTACAGCGCCGATGGCTTTATGCAGGCGCGCCCGCGACTGGTCCGGCATATCCAGATCGGTTGTCAGGTCCAGCGTCTGCAGGAGCAGATCGGCATCAAAACCAGCAGCGGAAAGCAGGGCGCTTTGCGCCGCGTCTGCCATTTCTTCTGCCAGCACGGTCTGCACGTTACGGTTGCCCAGCGGCATCACCCAGCCATGGCGCAGCGCATGACGCCCGATTTCCAGCGCACCGGCATAATCACCGGCGTCGATACGCCACAGCATCACGTACATCAGCACGTCATCCTGCTGCGCACCTCCGGCAGCCAGCACGCCCTCCGCCCAGGCGGAATATTTCGGCAGCAGCTCCACCTTGATTTCCGCCTTTTTCACCGTGGACTGGACGCCCTTGAGGCGGCGGCGGTCTTCTGCCAGCTGCAGCAGCATCAGGTCATAGCCCGACGCATGGCGAACACTGCCGCCCTCACGGGCGGCCTGTTCGGCCTGAATGCGCAGGCGGTGCTGCCGTGCGGGACTCAGGCTCATGTGTTATTCCCCACGTTCCGGTACGGCAGGCGCGCTGAAATCACTGATTTCAATGTTTTCAACCAGCGCCGCACAGCGGTAGTCCTCGACCACATACGCCTCGTTGACGGATTCAAAGTTTTCAATCCGGTCACGTTTCGGGTTGTCGATAACAGAACGGCGGCGGGTGTCTTCCTGCCAGTAGATGGACAGGTTATCCAGACGGGTGATCAGCAGGGCATTTGCCGGGAAATAAGGCGCGCGCACAGCCTGCAGGCCGCCCATACGTTTCTGGCTGATGATCAGATCGGCGGCGATTTTCTCGCTGTTGTCCTGCTCTTTGTTGACCAGCGGGAAATACTTGTCAGACAGCAGTTCACGTCCGCAGACGACAACCAGATCGTCATCATCCTGATAAACCGCGTCGATCAGCTCGTTGACGGCATCCATCACCACGGCGTCCAGGTTGGCATAGTCGCCGCCCTTGCCCACCTTGACCGCGCCTGCAGTCGTTGCACCGTCTTTCGTGGTGCTGCCCATGACGTGATCCGGCGCGTCTTCGCGGATTTTCTGCAGCCAGCCTTTATTGACGTCCTGCAGCAGCGGGTTTTCAGCACGATTGGACGTTTTGGCGCGCTTCACGCCGTTAAAGCCGATCATGATGCGGTCCAGCGCCTGACGCTTGACGATGGCGTTGCGGATACGCACCTGGAAGTCCTGGAATTTCGCCCACAGGTCCAGTTTTGCGTAGGTCAGCACCGTATCAAAGTTGGTCTGCTCGCATTTGTATTCCACGTCTTCCATCAGCGTCGGATCGGTAGGCTCGCGCTCTTTGGTGGTGGTATCGGTGGTTCCGGCAATGGTGCTGCCAACGCCCAGCCCCAGCAACTGTCCGGACTGCTCAGTGACCGGCGTGATGTTAATCAGCGTCAGGAAAGCGGCGGACTGCTGGATCTGGTCTTCCAGCGTCTGCTGCACGGACGGCTCCACGGTGAACTTGCTGGAGAGTTCTTCAATCTCCACACCGTTCAGGCGCGCCAGCTGCTGCAGGTAAGCGTTAAAGGCAAAGCGGGTTTTCTTTTTCATCGGGTTTTATGCTCCATCAGCAATTGGTCAGGGTGCCTGCCGGTGCGTCACCGCCCGGCGCGCGCTGGCGGTAGTCTTTTCGGCTGTCTTCGCTGCTCAGCTTTTTCTCAAGCTCGGCAAAGGCGGTCTGCTGCTCCTGCAGGGAGGACTCCAGCTCAGAAAGGCGCTTGTCCTGTTCAGACAGGGACTTATCAGTGCGCTCGCTCAGGTTCTGCTGCTCGGTGGCGACCAGCTCCACGGCTTTATGCACATCGGAGAAACGCGCCTCATCGGTCTGCTCTTTTTTGGTGAACAGCGCGGTGACGCGGGCAAAGAGGGACAGCTTTTCGTCCTGGGCTTCTTCCAGTTCGATCAGCGTTTCAACAGCTTCCGAAAACAGGTTTTCAGGGTTCTGCTTACGGTTCGCCAGCGGGTTATGCGCGGCGCTGGCGCTGAATGCCAGCATTTCGGTGCCAAGGCTCGCCGGATCGTCCGTCGCACCCAGCCCCACAAGGTAGGCTTTGCCGGTGTCGGCAAACTTCGTGCTGACCTCCATGGAGGTGAAAAGCTTCTGGCCTTTCTTCACCAGTCCCACCAGGGCATCCGTGGGTTCGATATCGGCATAAAGCGCCATCTTGCCCGCCAGCGGCCCGTCCTTGATTTCTTCTGCAACCAGCCCCGTCACCCTGCCATAGCGGTTAAAGGTGCTGTCCGGCAGATAAGACTTGATGTGCTCAAGGTTAATCAGCGCGGTATAGACCGTCGGGTTGTAGCTGGCAGCCATCTGTACCAGCCATTCACGCTGGATTTCGCGCCCGTCAGTGGTGGCACCTTCCACCCCGATACGGAAACGCTTTGCTTTCACTGTCATGAGCCGTGCTCCATTAGAAAAAACTTACTGGAGCCTTATGTTTGCGGTGATGGGGGGAGTGAAACAACGCGCGGCACTTGTACGGTAAACCACACAAACCGCAGCCGGGGAAAGCCGCCTGTCAAGGCCGTATGTTTGTGCCATGAACACCACACTGACCCCCGCAGACCTCGATCCCCGTCGGCAGGCCATGCTGCTGTACTTTCAGGGATACCGCGTAGCCCGCATTGCTGAAATGCTGGGCGAGAAAGTTGCAACCGTTCACAGCTGGAAGAAGCGCGACAAATGGGGCGACTATGGGCCGCTGGATCAGATGCAGCTCACCACCGCCGCACGTTACTGCCAGCTCATCATGAAGGAGCAGAAAGAAGGGAAAGACTTCAAGGAAATTGACCTGCTGGCGCGCCAGTCAGAGCGCCACGCCCGGATCGGTAAATTTAACGATGGCGGCAACGAAGCAGACTTAAACCCGAAAGTTGCCAACCGTAACAAAGGGCCACGCCGCCAGCCCGAAAAGAATGTTTTCACTGATGAACAGACCGAAAAACTGGAAGAAATCTTCCGCAACGGCATGTTTGAATATCAGCGCCACTGGTGGCAGGCGGGCGTAAAACACCGCATTCGCAACCTGCTTAAATCACGCCAGATCGGGGCAACATACTTTTTTGCCCGCGAAGCGCTGATTGACGCCATCACCACCGGGCGCAACCAGATTTTCCTCTCAGCCAGCAAGGCGCAGGCGCACGTCTTTAAGCAGTACATCATCGACTTTGCAAAAGAGGTGGATGTTGAGCTGAAAGGCGACCCGATGACCCTCAGCAACGGCGCGTGCCTGTACTTCCTCGGCACCAACGCCCGCACGGCGCAGAGCTACCACGGCAACCTGTACCTTGATGAATATTTCTGGATACCGAAATTCCAGGAGCTGCGCAAGGTTGCCTCCGGCATGGCCATTCACAAGAAATGGCGACAAACCTACTTCTCCACGCCGTCCAGCCTGACCCACAGCGCCTATCCGTTCTGGTCCGGCGCGCTGTTCAACCGGGGCCGCGCCAAAGCGGACAAGGTGGATATTGACCTGACCCACAGCAACCTTGCGCGCGGCGTGCTCTGTCCGGACGGACAGTATCGCCAGATCGTCACCGTGGAGGATGCGGTGCGCGGTGGCTGCAATCTGTTCGACCTTGACCAGCTGCGCATGGAGTACAGCCCGGACGAATACCAGAACCTGCTGATGTGCGAATTTATTGACGATCTGGCGTCAGTGTTCCCGCTCAGCGAGCTGCAGGCGTGCATGGTGGACAGCTGGGAAGTCTGGTCCGATTTTCAGGCGCTGGCGCTGCGTCCGTTTGGCTGGCGCGAAGTCTGGATCGGATACGACCCGGCGAAAGGCACGCAGAACGGTGACAGCGCCGGGTGTGTGGTGGTGGCACCGCCAACCGTGCCGGGCGGCAAGTTCCGCATACTTGAGCGGCACCAGTGGCGCGGGATGGACTTCCGCGCCCAGGCTGACGCCATCAAAAAGCTGACGCAGCAGTACAACGTGACCTATATCGGCATCGACTCGACCGGTGTCGGTCACGGTGTCTACGAGAACGTGAAAGCGTTCTTTCCTGCGGTGCGGGAGTTTGTCTACAACCCCAACGTCAAAAACGCCCTGGTGCTCAAGGCATACGACATTATCAGCCACCGGCGTCTGGAGTTCGACGCCGGGCATACCGATATTGCGCAGTCCTTTATGGCTATCCGCCGGGCCACAACCGCCAGCGGCAACCGCCCAACCTATGAAGCCAGCCGCAGCGAAGAAGCCAGCCACGCAGATTTGGCCTGGGCAACGATGCACGCACTGTTTAACGAACCGCTGCAGGGCGAAGCCGCCAATACCAGCAACATTGTGGAGATTTTCTGATGCACTCAACCCCAACGAACCTCATGACCACCGCCAGCCTGCCTGTAGATCGCCCTTTCTTTGCTTACCAGCACGAATGGAACAGTGGCGCACGCAGCAGAAACCGCGTGCTTACAAAAATGCGTCAGGCTGGCGCGGATTTCTTTTTCGCCTACGAAGCCCTGAACGATGCACTGCATACCGGACGCAACCAGATTTTTCTGGGCTGCACCCCGGCATCTGCCCTTACCGTCAAAACTTATATGTCAGCTTTTTTAAGTGAGGCCGCAGCCTGGACACACCTTGGAAAAATAAAATCAGGTAAAGCGCATCTGGAACTACCAAACGGTGCGGTCATTTATTTTATCGGGCCGAAAAGCCTCGCCGCCGCGCTCCATGGAAACGTCTACGTGTCAGAGTATGCCTGGGCGGACTCTCCGAAAAATATGATTGCGCTCGCCAAAAGCCTGTCCATGCACGCACGCTATCACGCTACCTACTACACCACCCCAAGCCCAAACCCGGAAGCATGGCAGGAATATAAGAAGCTGATTGCCCGCAACAGCACTACCTGCATGACCTTTACCGCTGATGACGCTGCAGCATCCGGGGCAACGCTCGCAACCGGAGCCGCGCTCTTTGATGATGAATGGCTGAATGACATGAAAAAAGAGTTATCAGCAGAGGACTGGAAAATGCTGTTTATGTGCGAATGGCCCCAGGGTGACAAGGAGCAGGCGGCATGAGCAAACGTAAAAACAAGAATAACCGCGCAGCGGTAGATCGCAACGCACAATCAGGCGGCGCTGCGGCGGAGGCGTTCAGCTTTGGCGACCCGGTGCCGGTGTTAGACCGACGCGAATTGCTGGACTACGTGGAATGCGTGCAGATGGACCGCTGGTATGAGCCGCCGGTGAGCTTTGACGGACTGGCGCGGACCTATCGCGCCGCCGTGCATCACAGTTCACCGATTGCCGTAAAGCGTGACATTCTCAGCAGTACCTACATCCCGCATCGCCTGCTCAGCCAGCAGGCTTTTGCCCGTTTCGTCCAGGATTATCTGGTGTTCGGTAACGCCTATCTGGAAAAGCGCACCAACCGGCTCGGCGGTGTTCTCTCACTGGAGCCAGCACTGGCGAAGTACACACGCCGTGGCGTGGACCTCGACACCTACTGGTTTGTGCAGTATGGCCTGACCACGCAGCCCTATGAATTTACGCAGGGCAACATCTTTCATCTGCTGGAGCCGGATATTAACCAGGAGATTTACGGGCTGCCCGGCTATCTATCCGCCATCCCGTCAACCCTGCTCAACGAGTCCGCAACGCTGTTCCGCCGGAAGTATTACATCAACGGCAGCCACGCAGGTTTCATTATGTACATGACCGACGCAGCACAGAACCAGGAGGATGTGAACAATATCCGCCAGGCAATGAAAAGCGCCAAAGGACCGGGTAACTTCCGCAACCTGTTTATGTATTCGCCCAACGGCAAAAAGGACGGCATCCAGATCATCCCGTTATCAGAGGTTGCGGCGAAAGACGAGTTTCTGAACATCAAGAACGTGAGCCGCGATGACATGATGGCAGCTCACCGCGTACCGCCGCAGATGATGGGCATTATTCCCAACAATACCGGCGGCTTTGGTGATGTGGAAAAGGCCAGCCGCGTCTTTGTCCGCAACGAGCTGATGCCGCTGCAGAAGCGACTGCAGGAGCTTAACGACTGGCTGGGCGAAGAGGTGATCCGCTTTGAGCCGTACACGCTGGGACTGACAGAAGACAAGCGCAACGACTGACCCACCGCACCACGACAACAAGATCGCCCCTCACAGCGCCCCAGCAGCATTCTGCGGGGCGCTTCTTTTTTGCTGCCGCTCCCTCACCCTCACCGATTGAAGCCGCCAGCGTGCCGGAGATTGCGCCGGATTTTCACCATTTCACCCCGTTGCGCGCGCTCGTAGCCCCGCCACGCCTGCCCGCTTTGTGTAGTGGTTTTCATGCACCTGCATGACATAATCAAAAGCCCGCCATTCCTGGCAGGCCTCAGCAAAAACGATCCTCACACGATCATGCGGATTCATGCAGCATAGTCATGCACTACCCTGCTCTGCATCGCCAGCAGTCCTTCTCCTGCGTGTAGATGGCTTTTTACCACCCAACTTGCGACAGTCTTTCCGGTCGCGCGCTTCGTCTTCTTTAAATTTGTTATACGTTTCAGTGTCAAAAAACGAGATGGTTTCAACTTCATCTTTAGGGATCAGCACACGGAAATCCTGGATATTCAGGCGCGACATCCCACCGATAACACCGCTTTCAAGATAGTGCTGATGATAGTTCGTCGTGATGCTTATCGTGAGATCGTCTTTATCACGATAGCCACTTAACATAGGGAGTATTTCCAGGTGTTCCGACAGCCCATTCTCTAGCGCCGGACACGTCACCAGGCCAACATAGATTTTTCGCGATGAGAGTGTCGCGATGATCGGAAATTGTCGTGCTGATGCTTCCATCAGCAATGACTCAAAAGAGTTATTCCCCACAGCCTTAGCCAACGCATCCCAGCGGCGATCACCGCTCTTTGTACGCAACTTATTACCCAGGCCAGAAATTGCAGAAAGCACAATTGAAATAACAACCCATGCAATCTGCTTGATTTCATTGATACGCTGGGCTTTGTCGGATGAAGTAGACAACATGCCGTTGAAGCTATCCGGCGTAAGATTAAGCTCATTGGATAGCCAGCGGAACCCGCCTGTAATATTCAGGACGAAGGTTAAAAAGCCACCGAGCAGAAAGAACACAATTCCCCAGGCGGCGACAAAAAAATAAGCGTCCCAGCCATTGGAACGCTTATATCTGTAACGTGTTGAAAGTGATAGGTTTACATATATAAAACCACTAACCAAAATCACTGCTAAAAGTAATGTTGCCATTATCGGGTTCTGTAATAATGTTTTGCTTTTACAGTGCTCGTTTTGATGCCTTCAAGCTTATCCATCTGATCTCTGATGGCTTTCATAGCTTCTTCGTTGGACAAATCTACGGACACAAAACCATCTTTACTCAGATTGAGCTTGTCCTGGTTCTCTTTCAGAACCCGTGCCAAACGTTCAACTGGATTACCCAGCCTCAATGCGGCGATACTTGACATAACCCCTCCTTCTTATATGGCGCGGAAGTGTACACTTCGTCACCAGCAACCACAACAGCAAATTCCTTATAACTAAGACAACCGTTTTAACTGTTGGTTGCGTTACTTAACTTAAGTTCATTGCCCCTAATCGCGCAAGATGTTTCTGCCTTAACCCGCTGCATTTAGCATATATAGTGCCTCTTATGAGAAGCAGGCACTAACCAAGACAATTTCTAACGCCTCGCGTGGCTCGTTGTTCAACCTTGCGGACGGTAAAAACCAGTTTTATCGTCCGCAACGTTCGCTAGTGTAACCAGCTGTCGTCCTCCCAGACCTGCTGCATTATTTCCATCACTCGCTTTTTGTCTTCATCCAGTTTTAACCCGCTCAGCTCAACGCCGTTGGCGCTGCCCTTACGGATACGAATTGCTGTTTTGGGATACAGAGGGCGCAAATTACGGTAAAGCTCGGATTCGAGGGCGTCCAGTGTAGCCTGGCTAATCTTCTGCTCTTTATCGATCATTATTTCAATGCGCATACAGATTCCCCTTAACTGGTTACATCCATTGACCGGCAGTATTCATGGCTGCGGATTTTCGCCATCAGCTCGTCGGTCAATTCTGACACCCACTGGATAGCCAGCCGCTTTTCTTCGTCGCTGCACTCACTAGCCGCTACAAGCTTGATAAAAAAATCAATGCGCTGGAGCTTCAACGACTCCAAAAGATAATCCTGCATTTTCCCTCCTATCACTACCTCGGACACACAATAACTGTATATATATCCACTGTTTATAATTACAGTATAGTAGGAGTTTGCGAATGTAAACCGTTTTTTATCTGTCAATTAGATCGCTCTGATGCGGATCAATAAGAGCAAGAATTGTTAAAGCTCCGGTATCAGTACCACTGACGCCATTTGTCATCTTCATGCAGGCGGTGGTTGCGGTAAAAAATACGCAGCCCGGCACCTGACGGAATACTGCCGCCGCGCAGAAGCAGGTCAATCTCTGACTCGCTACCATCGAACCCTCTGGAGCTTAGCTCTGCCTTAAGTTGCAGGCGCTGCTGATCCGAAATAGTCTGTTTGTATGCTTTTTTCCGCTTCGGTTTCACCAGCCTTAACCTGGCTGTCAGCTCCCGCCGTTCCTTCTGGCCCATGTTGTGGAGATATTCCTGCAGCTCCTTCTCATCCATGGTTTTAATATCGGGTAAATCCCCCCCTGATTTGTTCAGATTTTCAACAGGGGGACAGTTATTGCCACGAGTCCAAGGGGCGCAAGCGCCCTGGTCGGCTGCCGCCTCCTGAACGTCAACGGACTTACGAACCTTTTTCCACTTCACCGCGTGCGTGCAAATCTTGCCCTCTGCAATCGGGGACCAGATGCCATAGATACGGATACCGTGATCGCCGTAGGCGCTCGGTTCGTCGTTAAGCTCATAAGCCGTGCGGACAAGGTGATGTTTGCGGGGAACCAGTACACCGCCCTGCTTCATGATGTAAGTGGCAAAGCAACCCGCATCTGCAGCTGCCAGTACCGCATCCAGACGCGGATTATCCAGTACCGGCGCGCCCGTTTTGCGTTCGCCCTGCACTCTCGCCGCCTGCCCAGCCAGCAAGCGCAGCTCGCGGTATGCCTGACGCCCCGGAATACCAAAGAAACGAAATTGCTGGACACGGTGCAGTGACGCCCAGGCGCTGACATGTTCGGCGCTGTCACGCAGTGATCTGCCGGTTTCTTTGCTGATTTCTTTAGCCAGCCCGCGTCCGTCGATGTTCTTGCTGATGTATTTAGCGATATAGCTGGTCGGTGTGCCCTTGCGCGGGTTGATTAGCTCGGACTTGAAGCGCGGCCCCGTATTATTGCCCAGCTCCTCGCGGTCTTCACGGATGGCAAACTTACGCAGCAGCGCGGTGATGGAACGGCGGTCTTTTTTGCGCATGAAGCACAGAAGATGCCAGTGCACGGTGCCGTCATGGTGCGGCTCTGCAACGCGGACGCCATACCAGCGCAGCCCGGCCTTGTGCATGGCCTTGCGGAAAGCGGCGAACGTATCAACCAGATAGTCACTGCTCTGCCGGACAGTGGCACTGGTCCACTTCGGATTAGGTCTGCCGTTGTTGAGGGTTGCGTGGAAGCGTGACGGGCAGGTGATGGTATAAAACACCGCGCAGTCTCCGCGCATTTCCGCGATCAGCTCCAGCCCTTTAACACAGGCCATCATTTCATTACGGCGGTGTGCCGGATTGCTGTTGCTGGCGTTCACCACGTCTTCCATGTCCAGCGTGTCGCCGTCTTCGTTAACCAGCTCATGTGAGCGGAAGAACTCCAGCGATTTGCGGCGCTGCTCGCGTTTGTGGATCACGGCTTCGTAGCTGACATACGGGGATGCTTTTTTGTTGACCAGGCAGACGGCGCGCAGTTGTTCCTCGCGCCACTCGCAGCGCATCTGCCACAATTTGCGATACCACCAGTCCGCGCACAGCATACGCGCCAGCGATGGTGGGATCAGTTCATAGGGCACCGGCTTGCGGCGGCGCTTTTTGCGGCGTAACTGCTCAAAGGCAGGCGGGATGACCTCAAGGCGCATCGCCTCTGCGGCAACCCTTTCCCATGCCTGGCGGATTTCTTCTGGTTTAACATCATCGCTGACAAACAGATCACCACAGGCCGCATCGAGACACATGCTCATATGTGCCGCAACCAGCGTGGAAAGACGCTTGACCTGATCCTGATTCATTTCAGGCAGTACCAGCAGCCCCTCCAGCCCGTCATGACTCGCCATGAACCGGAAAGAGGCAGACACCTGACTGTCACGCACGCGCTCCAGCCGCTCAAGACACGGCCTGATTGTTTCACGCAGGTAGCGGGAATAGGCTTTTGCTCTGCCCAGACTATGGAAATATTTAATCCGCTCCAGCAGAGGCTTGCTGATATGGGACGGCATGGCGTTAACGTCAGCCAGAATAACCAGATCGGGATTAAAACGCTGCTGCTCGCGCGCCATTTTGGCATGGCTAATCAGCCGGTCCTGCTCCATTTCACGCTGGACAGGATCACGGGATTCATTGAAGAAATAGCGTTCCCAGACTTCATCGCTCAGCGCCTCACGGCGCAGCTGCTCCTGCTCGTTATCCGCAGCGTAAAGAGCGATCAGGTTTGAGAGCGCAGACTCCGGCGCGACTTCCGCCGGGTCCAGATATGGGTTAACCGCTTTTTTGGGGTTATTCCATGAAAAGGCCACGGCGGCCTCATTCGAGCCGCCGGTGGTTGGTGCATTATGTAATGTGAATTTACTCACTGCCACGCCCGCACCTCAGTTTCCACCGAGATATCTGGACCGGACGCCAAATCGACATCAAACCAGCCTGCTGATTTTGTGGCGATGATTTCTGATGCAGATTTACCATCACCTGCAGCCACACCCATGCTGCGCTTTGCGGTGATACGGTGGCGGTTGAAATTACGATAAAGGGAGCGTGTCATGGATGTGTCGCTGTTGGACACGATAACCGGATGACCTTCTGATGACCGGCGTTCAAGAATAGACGCCAGATGATACTGGTCGTCCTCTGTAAAACCGGCAGTGTGATAACCGTTAAATGTGCCATCGTATGGCGGATCACAATAAACAACATCACCAGCCTGCAGCAGCGCCAGTGTTTCCTCAAAGCTGGCACAAATAAACATTGCACGTTTAGCTTTCACGGCAAAAGTGCGTATTTCATTTTCAGGAAAGTACGGTTTTTTATAATGTCCGTATGGATTGTTATATTCACCCTTCTGGTTATAACGGCAAAGGCCACGATAGCCATGGCGATTTAAATACAGAAAATATGCCGCCTTTTCTACCTCATTAGAAATGGAGTAATTGAAATGCTGGCGGACACGGTAATACTGAACATCCGAATTAAAATCTTTAAATAACTCCCTCGCTATTTGAATGACAGCCTCATGGTCTTTCTGAATCATCAGATAAAGATTAATCAAATCAGGATTAATATCTGCGACAAGATAATGAGGATAGTCTGTCGCCATCATTACAGCGCATGAACCCGCGAAAGGTTCAACCAGTCGCGGGCCAGCAGGAAGGTGCTTAATCAGTTCCGGCATGATGGCGGTTTTATTTCCCGCCCATTTCAGGATAGTGCTCATACAGCACCCCCGTTGTAGTGTTTGCCTTTCAGCTCTGCAATTTCCTGACAAGTGACGCAGCACTGCACGCCCGGAATGGCGCTGCGGCGAGCTGGCGGGATCGGCGCATCGCAATCAATGCAGAGAACACGGGAAACGCCCGGTGCCTTATTGCGGGCGGTGTGGATGTGGCGCTGGCGTTCTTCTTCAACGCGCTGCTGTACGAGGTCCATTGAATCAGCCATCAGTGGATCTCCTGCGCTTCGTTCTGAATCTTCACAGCTTCCTGACGCAGCAGCTCAGCCGCTTCCGTGTGGTTAAGCTGACGTGACACGATACGAGCAGCTAAAGAATCCAGACGCGCAGCCATCACATCTGCGCGTCCCCGGCGTTCTTCTTTGCGTGCCTCAGTCAGCAGCAGGTTGAGTCCAGCATCATCTGGTCCGGTTTTAGTGGTACGGGTTTCAATATTTCGCATCGTTGTTTCTCCTGAATTTGGGCAATAAGAAGCCCGGCGGGTTTACGCCATTAATTTCTGTTGTGGATTAATTCGGCATGGTTAGCCGTTTGGGAAATAAGCTCACCACTGCACGAAAATGATTCATTGCTTTCACCAGTTCCCGCTTTTCGTCAGTAGTCAGATCACTAATATTGACGCCGTGACGTTCTGCCGGAATTTTTGCCATATAAAAAATGGCTGCCAGTGCCCGCTCATTCTGTTTATTATTTACGTCGCGTGGGTCGCGCATATCTTTAATAAACCTTTCAAGCTCCGGCTCAATATTCAGACCAAACACTTTAGCCCTCAATTCCGCAATATGGTTCAGTCCGTCCAGGCGTTCACCGGGGCTTAATGGAACAGTCGCCGTAGCGCCTTCAATAGCCATGATTTCCCCTGTTTGGTTGTGGACAGGTCAGCCAGCAGTTCATCCTGAGAGCGGCACGGGTGCCAGCGTTTGCCATCCTTCCCCATGATCCAGCCGTGACCATAGTGCATTGCCGGGCTTTGCTTTATGAGAAGTGACGCGAAAGATGGTTCATTAGTCAGCATAACCACCTCAGATCAGACCGAACGAAGCGCCGAGGCCTGTCACGGTATCCACCGCGCTTGCCATCGCCGGGTTAGCCTGCAAACGCGCCTGCATCGAAACGGCAGCCAGTGCCATCAGACGAGTTACAGAGTTAATGCTGCTGATAACATCGCGGCGGCCTGCGGTGGTTTTCACATCACCCGATACGGCACCGGCGGCAACACGTCCGATTTCAGCAGTAGCGCTCATGACGTAATGCGGCAGCTTCTCTTTTGCCACTTCATTCAATGGCACACTAGGCAAGCAGTGCATCTGAGCCAGAAAACCGTCAACCAGTGCTGGGTCCTCAGTCAGGTCGGTAAGCAGATGAATTTCTGGTGCTGTGAGTTGGTGTGGTTGGTCCGGGTTCAGCTTGTTACGCAGAGTCTGGACGTTCATTCCGGCGCGTTCTGCAAGCTTTGCCATGTTGTGACGCAACGCAAAAGCACGGCAGGCATCGTCGAAATGTGGATGTTTGGAAATCTTATAATCAAACATGTTTCATACCTCAAAAGTTCACATAATTGAACTTAACAACCAACTACAACGTTGTAATTGAATGCAGACTTATCCATGTTTTTGCTCGCCTGGTCCTTTTTGTATTTGAGGTAAAGAATGAATACGCGCCCTTTATTTTTTTCTTTCTTTTCAATGTAGTTAGCCAGTTTACCGTTATGAATCATCTGGTAAACCGAGCCACGGGAGTACCCCTCCCATTCAGCGAACTCAGCAGGAGTCGCTATCACTTTTGGTACACGAATTGAAATATCAGTGCTCATAGTGCAGTATCTCTCGGTTAAGGTTTGGTTTACGTCGTTTTATCTTGTTTTATATGATTCAAAAGTTGATACACAGAGATACTACGATCCAATATTTGATACGTCAACAGGATTAAATAATGATACAGGTAAAGGCGGGCGAGAATACTGGGGGAAGAGAAGCTATCCATAGGCTAATGGCTGCCTACGATTTCAAGTCAAGACAGCAACTATGCGATCATCTTGGTGCGTCTAAAAGCACCATGGCAAACAGATACTTAAGAGACAGCTTTCCTGCGGAATGGGTAATTCAGTGCGCTCTTGAAACAGGGGTATCTTTGCTCTGGCTAACCACCGGGCAAGGCGAGCCAGGCTCAAATATTGACACAAAAAAAGATATCAATTTCGTGAACTCCGGCAAAGTTAAACATCTTTCGGACCTTGTTTCTCCTGAAATTGACAAAGCGGCTCTTACTAATGGCTCGTTAGTTGAGGAAGGCAAAGCAATCATTGACAGCAGCCTGCTACCTCCCACCTCCAGTAACCTACTTTTGGTTAATACCAGTGGTGACTCATATTTGGTCGATCGCAGCCAAACACCACCAGTTAACGGAGTATGGCTGGTTGATATTGACGGAATAAAAAGCATTGTGAAGTTAACTCGCCTGCCAGGAAACAGGTTAATTGTGCATCAGGATGAATCATCTTTTGAGTGCAGCCTGGATGATATCGAGATAGTAGGCCATGCCTTAAAAATAATTAAGAGCCTTTGATATGACCATCAGAAAACAGCCAAACGGGAAATGGTTGTGCGAGTGCTACCCAAGCGGGCGTGACGGTAAGCGCGTCCGTAAGCAGTTTGCGACGAAAGGCGAGGCTATAGCGTTTGAAAACTTCACAATGGATGAAGTGAACAAAAAGCCATGGTTAGGTGAAAAGGATGACCGGCGGCAATTGTCAGAAGTAATCGAGCAGTGGCATTCGCTATATGGACAGACCCTTGCCGACCCCAAGCGACTGATGGCAAAACTTAGCATTATTTGTAATGGCCTGGGCGATCCCATTGCCTCGGAGCTAACTGCCGGAGACTTTACAAAATACCGTGAAGCGCGCCTAAAGGGTGAGGTCAAAAACGAAGATGGCGTGCTTATGTCGCCAGTTAAGCCCCGCACGGTAAACCTGGAACAACGCAACCTATCATCAGTTTTTGGCACGCTGAAAAAGCTGGGCCACTGGTCAGCCCCCAACCCACTCGCCGGGCTTCCAACATTTAAAATCGCAGAGGGTGAACTGGCGTTCCTGGCGCCGGAAGAAATTAAACGCCTGTTGGATGCCTGCGCTGATTCAGAAAACCCCAGCCTGCTCATGATTGCAAAAATCTGCTTAGCTACCGGCGCCCGCTGGAGTGAAGCCGAAAACCTGCAGGGCCATCAATTATCTAAATACCGAATCACCTACACCAAAACCAAAGGCAAGAAAAATAGAACCGTCCCGATTTCACAGGATCTGTATGACGAACTCCCCAAGAACCGGGGGAAGTTATTCACACCATGTAGAAAAGCCTTTGAGCGTGCTGTTAAGCGGGCTGGTATCGATTTGCCAGATGGCCAATGTACTCATGTGCTGCGCCACACCTTCGCCAGCCATTTTATGATGAACGGCGGAAACATACTGGTCCTCCGCGATATTCTGGGCCATGCAGACATTAAAATGACGATGATTTACGCTCACTTTGCACCCGATCACCTGGAAGATGCAGTGACAAAAAACCCGCTTCACAATCTCAACTGGAACCGTTAATTTATGGCGGCAGTTTGGCGGCACAGACTTAAAATCACATAAAACCCGACAGATACCAAAAACAATAACGTGATGATTTAAAAAATAAATGTATGTTTTCATTGATGTAAAAATGGTATGTAGAAATTTCGGACGCGGGTTCAACTCCCGCCAGCTCCACCACTTTTTGATGTATTGAAGTTCAGTGAAGTCTACTAAGCCCGCATGGAACCAGCCTTGCGGGCTTTTTTACGTCTATAGTAGTCTACCGAGAATTGCTAGAAGCTACTCGTTATGGCACCCTTTTTGGGACCCAGCACAAAGGGTCCAAAACTTGAGGGTCCCAAACATGGCAAAAGTCGCTAAGAAGCTCACTGACACTGAAATCAAAAGCACCAAACCTGCCGAGAAAGAGGTTAACCTTTTTGACGGTGATGGTTTGATCCTACGAATCGCCCCCCTCTCGAAAGGAGGGAAGAAAAATTGGTATTTCAGATATGCAGTGCCTGTGACCAAAAAGCGAACTAAGATGAGCTTAGGAACCTATCCTCACCTTACACTTGCGAAAGCACGAGCCTTACGAGATGAAAATCTCTCCTTGCTGGCAAATGGTGTTGATCCACAAGTCCATAACAACAATAAGGCGAAGGCATTAAAGAGTGCTACTGAACACACTCTTCAAGCCGTAGCAAGGAAATGGTTGGACGAGAAGGTAAAGACCTCAGGTATCTCACAAGACCATGCAGAAGACATCTGGCGAAGCCTGGAGAGAAATATCTTTCCCGGATTGGGTAATGTTCCTATCAATGAGATCCGGCCTAAACTCTTAAAGCAACATCTTGACCCAATTGAGCAACGAGGAGTCCTAGAAACTTTACGGCGAATCATTTCCCGATTAAATGAAATTTTCCGCTATGCAGCAACAGAAGAACTCATAGAATTCAATCCGGCTGACAATCTTGCCCAGAGATTTAGTAAGCCGAAGAAACAGAACATGCCAGCCCTGCCCCCAACCGAACTCCCCCGCTTCCTTACAGTTTTAAACAACGCATCAGTCCGTATGGAGACACGATTGCTGATTGAATGGCAATTGCTAAGGAAGGTGCGAATAAGTCACCAAACGCAAAAAAACGCCTATGTAAGTGATTGAATTTAATTGACTA
>NZ_JBMKHA010000026.1:0-61781 GCF_049238365.1 Enterobacter cloacae complex sp. IR53030 | reverse complement strand
CAACTTGTCGTCAAAATCGGTGTTGCAAAAACGGGAGTGACCATAGATTCCGTTTTCTGAGACGACCCCTGATCGGGCTGAATGAGCAGGAATTTCCTGGCGGCAAACCCGATGATGTTTACAGCGTTCGCACATCGATGAACACCCCTCCGGCCGAAGAGGAAATCGAGGAGGAACGTCGGCTGTTTTATGTCGGTATCACTCGCACAAAACAGCAGCTAAATCTGGTGGTCCCTCTTGATGAAGGGCTTGCGCGGTGGCTCAAAAACCGCTGGGATAGCACCCCGAAGAAGTCACCGATAGCTACTCGCTTCGTCTATGAGGCTGGCTGGACTGCTTGTGCGGTTACCAGTGATGCGATCTATAACAGCACGGTAGAGAAACAGAAGGCTGACTTCAGCAAGTTTCACCAATGGTATCTAAGAGATCTTCAGCGGCTAAAAGTCTAGGGCTACCGATACTTTTCGATTTCAGACAGGTGCTCGTTATCCAGATCAATTGTGGCTTTTCTTTCAGAAGCGAGCTTCTTCGCTCGCTTTGCATACTGAAGCCCCTTGGCTGGCTGCTCTCCGCGTAGGATCTGTTCAGCCTGCTTGCTCGTGCTGTGCCCCAGAAAGCGTTCGTACTGCTCGTCAGATACCTCAGTGCCGATCAGTCGTTCGATCCAGCCGCTTTTCGGCGGGTAACTTACGCCCAGCGCAAGCAACTGCCTTTTCTGTACCCACTATTTCCGGCGCGGCCGGCTTCAATCAAGGCTTTGGTTAGAACTACAGCCATTTGGGGACTCTCATACACAAACCTGAACCATGCGGGTCTGATTGGCGGTCAAGATAGCAGCGCATCGAAATCAACACTGAACTCTGCTTCTAAGAACTCAATCGTGGCTGGTTGGCTATCGAGCGATGCTTCCCGTGTAGACTCCAGTGCGCACTCCAATCGACGCAGCAGAGTAAACGGCAAAATGATCTTGCCGAAGTCGGTATGCTTGAAATCCCCCCCCACAGGTCTTCCGCGTTCTTCCAAATGAAATCAGCTTGCGAAGCAGCCGAACCTACGAACTCTGCCATCTTGGCCTCCAACCAACTTTTGCACGAAACGGCACATCTTCCAAAAGAGGGTTGTCAACCAAGTTTTGCACAAAACGGACTTTGATCCATTTCTAACTAAAATCTACAATCCAACCTCAGATTGCAAATAGCCTATGTTTATTACAGATGGTATGGTTCGTGTTTTTGTTTATTCGATGGCAACTGTACTCTTTCTGCCGCTTGGCTTGTTGAAAAGCACGTGGTGGTTTTCACCATTGTTTGCGATAGCTGCTATTGATTACTTAATGTTTCTGCGTCGACAAGGCTAGTTGCTGAACCTCATACCTCAGAGCAATCTGTATGTTTTTTACACCACTGGTTAAAAGGTCAGGCTACGTTCCTGACGTTTTTTAAAAAACAGTTTTATGTTTGATGCGTTACTGGTCTGTCTGGTAACCCAGTGGTACATTACCATTATTAAGGCTGGCTGGCGGTGGTGCATCATGCTTAAACGACCCTCTCTGAGCGTACTTTCCGACAGTCCTGTGCACCGCACCACTTACCCGGCAGGCCTATGTCTTGGTTATTCTTCGTTGTACCTTTTTCTTCAGCTTTATCCCTGACATGTCTGTCTGAACAGTTCTAAGCAAACCGGAATGTTGTCATGGCCAAAGTACAAGGGCTCTTTGTTGGATACCGAAAATTCGCTGTTGATCGCGACTGGCTTCGTCAGCAGGAAGAACAACGTTATCGGGATCGCCAGCGACAATTTGATGAATGGTCCAGGAAATGGGTCACTGTAACCAGGCTCAAAGAGACTCGTTTATGGACTGACGGAGCCATCAGGCGATGGTTGGGTGAACCTCAGCAGCAGGGTAAATATAAAGTTTTCCCCGTTGAAGCGGTTTTGGCTGCTGAGAAGTTGAATGAGTTTCGGCTCTGGCTTAAACCCCGACTGGAAAAGAAACGTGCCCAGCACCACCACTTTTTAATTCCATTTCTGTAAAGTAGAAACAACGGCAGTTCCGGCCGCATTCAAGGCTTCGGCATCTGGTCAGAAATAAAGCGCCATTTTTCAGTATAAGGGAGGTTAGATAGTGGAAGGTATTGAGACACTGAGTTTGCAGCTTGATGAGAATGAAACTATGGCCCTTGCTCAATTAGTTAAACGTCTGAGCTGGAGCGATCTTCGTGGCTGTGCTGTGAGTGACGAAGAAGCCTGGGTAATGAAAAGCGCAATTGAAAAATTACAACAGGCGTTAAGGGAAGAAGGTTATGCGCCTCGATGAGGCTGGCTTCGTTCTTTATTCCGATAACAAATTTGCTTAAGGACTAACTATGAGCCAGCACTGGTATGAGGTGAAAAGCAATCAGGGAATTGTTCAGGTGATTGTTGGGAGAAGATATTAATGTAATGCGTTTCTGCATTACATCAAGCAGATTAGCTTTTTCTGGTCAAAATAGACGATGTGATTTTTCTTTAGCCGAAGTCCATCCGCTCCCCACGCAACCGGTAAAGGTTCGCAGGTTTAATAAAGATAGGTTTCGTATCTCCCTAAGGGTGGGATAGGTAAACTCATAATGGCATCTGTGTTTACTATGTAAGTATTCGGGTAAAATTCATCTAATACAGTAAAGTTTAGTTTCTTACAAAAGCTTAATAAATATGGGTTTTTCACGTCTTCTATTACAACATCGCACCAGGGATTCGATTCACAGCAAAGCTTCAGAAAAGACTTAAACCATCCCTTGTTTTGTATTTCTTCCGGAAGCCGTACCACATGTATGGTCAGACAATCTCCATGATAACGATTAGTACTTTGTCTAAGCCCTACAACAATCCCCTTTTCTTGAATCTGTACACCTGCCTGATGCTCTTTCATGTCGGGCGTATAGTGCCTTGCTCTGTTTAACCAGGCCACCAGCTGCTGAGCCGTACTTGGTGATTCTTCAGCTATCCATTTCAGGTACTTGATGCGGTCCATATGCGCCTCCCTGTACGATTTCCAATGAACAAAGGCTCTACAGTATTAAGCTGCTGTAGAGCTCATTCAACCAAGCTCAAACTGTGCGTATTAAAGGATGCCTAACCTTTTTGTTTCATCGATCCACGGTCTGAATTCTTCCAGTAGATTATCATATAACTTTTCATCGCTAATCGAACCGAAATCATCCATGGCAAAGAAGTGGGTGTTATCAACCCGGCGGTCAGTAAAGTCATCCAGATTTTTGAGGATACCGTAGCTTGAACCACCCAGGCCGACAAACTTCCAGAAGATGGGGTAGTTGGCAGAACGCCGGATTGCATCTTTAATCGCCCGGGTCTTGCTGATCCCGCCATCGGTAATAAATACAACATACACCGGGATTTTCGAGTCCTTAAAGTAGTCGACTATTTCTTCCATCACAGGAGGCTCGTTGTTTGTCCCTCCGAGGCCCGGCAGGTTCTCCCAGGCTGAACGCTTTCCAGCCCCGCGAATGGACTGAATATATGTGTCCAGGTTGTCCAGTGTGACGTTTGGATACTTCTTATGCTTCTCTCCAAATCCCCAGACATCCATTTCACCGTCGTCGTCGAACTGGGCGGCAAGAACGGCGATGCGGTCCAGCACAGACTGAACGTTACCCTTACTGAACTGGCCACTCATTGAGCCGGATGCGTCAAGTACAAATGCAACCGCTGCCTCAAGGGTGTCCAGTTTATTTTTAGTAAGACTGACCGAGGCTTTTTTAGCGAGGCTTACAAGGCGCGGAGATCTGGTTTCCAGTTTCTTTTCCAGACTGATACGAGCAGGCTTTGCTGGCTGCGGAGCTGGCTGTGCGACATCAACGCCATAGCTAATGGCCAGAGGCTCAAGACCACCGTTGAAACCCTGCCCGAGCGCACGAAGCTTCCAGGCGCCATTGTGCCGATATACTTCACCCAGGATAATTGCTTTCTCACTGCGGCCCTGAGTCTCAGCCTGGAACTCAGCGATTCCTTGAGCCTGCATGCTCAACGAACTGAGCCCACTGATGGTATCTTCACCATCAATGACAACTGTGATTGCAATTTTACTGATGTTCGCAGGAACACGATCCAGTGCTATCTCAATGCTGGACTGCTGAGAACCGGTAACGAGCTTTACTGCCCCTTCAGGAGAAGACAGATTATTGTAAAAGATAAAGTCAGAATCGCCGCTGACCTTTCCCTGAGCATTAAGCAGGAACAGGCAGGTATCGGGTTCGCCTTTAAAGCCGGATTTGGTAGGGTACTGAAGATTCAGCCTGATCGCAGATTGCTGAAGTGGTATGTTTTGTCCGGATTGTAGATTCACATTAACTCTCCTGATTTTTGATTATTTTAAAGCGCAGCGTTTATATAGGTTCCCCTGGCTTAGTTCAGGACGCTGGATTTCTGGTGAGGCGTATATATGGTGTGACACCATATTTCATCACGTTGAAGTTTCTATACCTGTTGAATTGGAATTTCCATTGGTCGGGTATTTTATCTTCCAGAACCCGTGCCTTCATAAGTCGCAAACGTAACATATATCAGAGGGGCATGCTGTTGATATAAGGCACGGAATACAGGCTTTAACCAGCAACCAGAGAAAAATCCGTTTCCTGCCTTTAAAAGGCTCACGTCAGAATTAACATCTCTCTGCTTTCTGAGATTCCCGAACCCTTTCTGCCCCCCCCCTCCTGATAGCGGATCGCAACCAAAAAAAACCCCGGCATTGCCGGGGTATGATTCAGCGTTATTTTAGATGTTAACGCCGTGCTGGGAGGCAAGAGCCGCCAGGCCACCGGCAAAGCCCTGACCGACAGCTTTAAACTTCCACTCAGCGCCATGACGATACAGTTCACCGAAGACCATAGCGGTTTCGGTTGAGGCATCTTCAGACAGATCGAAACGGGCAATTTCCGTGCCGTTGTCGTTGTTGTAAACGCGCATGAAGCTGTTGCTCACCATGCCGAAGTTTTGTTTACGCGCTTCTGCATCATAGATGGTAACGGCAAACACCAGTTTTTTGATATCTGCTGAGACTTTGGTCAGATCGATTTTGACCTGCTCATCGTCGCCGTCGCCTTCACCGGTACGGTTGTCGCCCTGGTGCTCTACCGCGCCATCAGGGCTGGTTTTGTTATTGAAGAAAATGAAATGCGCATCTGACAACACTTTACCGTCTTCGCCTACTGCGAACACGGAAGCGTCCAGGTCAAAACCCTGACCATCGGTTACACGGGCATCCCAGCCTAGGCCAACCATAGCAACATTCATGGTTGGTGCTTCTTTGGTCAGAGATACATTGCCGCCTTTTACGAGAGAAACTGCCATTTTTAGCTCCTGCAAACAGTTGAATGAGGGCTGCATTAACAGCCCCGGGTAGAAAAGTTACTTTTTGATCAGGACGCGTTAATGCCGTACTGAGCACATACAGATGCCAGACCACCAGCATAACCCTGACCTACTGCGCGGAATTTCCACTCACCATTGTGGCGATACAGCTCGCCGAACAGCATGGCAGTCTCAGTGGACGCATCTTCGGTCAGATCGTAGCGAGCAACTTCAGTCTGGTTATCGTCATTAACCAGACGAATAAACGCACCGGATACCTGACCAAAGCTCTGGCGACGAGCCTGAGCATCGTGGATGGTCACAACGAAGATGATCTTGTCAACTTCAGACGGGACGGCGTCCAGTTTAATTTTCAGCGATTCATCATCACCATCGCCCTCACCGGTGCGGTTATCGCCGGTGTGCGTTACGGAACCGTCGGATGACGTCAGGTTGTTATAGAAGATGAAATCTGAATCGCCGCGCACTTTGCCGTTTGAGGCCAGCAGGAATGCTGAAGCATCCAGGTCAAAGTCCTGACCGTCTGTTGAACGCGCATCCCAGCCAAGGCCCACCAGGACGTTTTTCATTGACGGAGCTGCTTTACTTAGGGAGACGTTCCCGCCTTTGGAAAGAGAAACACTCATAAAATAACCTCTTCGATTAGTAATTGTTCAGGTTAACACTTAAGGGGATTAACTCCCCTTTTCCTCAGATTCAGGTTTGCCCGGGAACATGACGCTTGCGAGAATGCCCAGCGCCAGTACACCCAGTACAACATACAGGCTGGTTGTTGCCGCGATGCTGTAACCATGATGCCAGATGTGATCGGTCGCATTCAGGCCGAGTTTTGCCGCGATGAAGAACAGCAGCACGATAACGGCCTTCTCCAGATGAACCAGGTACTGTTTCAGTGCCTCAAGGACAAAGTACAGAGTACGCAGGCCCAGGATAGCAAACATCATGGCACTATAGACGATAAGCGGTTCACGACTGACGGCAATGATTGCCGGTACCGAGTCAAACGCGAACATTACGTCCGAGAGTTCAACCACAGCCACACACAGGAACAGCGGGGTCGCATACAGCGCCGCTTTTTTACCACGGCCAATGGTGACATCGCTGTTTTCTGGTTTCGCCAGTTCAGCATCCACTTCCTTCTGGTTAAGCAGGAAGGCATGCCCTCTGAGCTTCGGCCAGATAGGGAAGAAGCGTTTAACCATGCGGTAAGCCAGATGCTGGGAGTAATCCTCAATTTCATCATCGTCATCACCGCTTTTAAGCATCATGACCGCTGTCCAGGCAACGATAATAGCGAAGACAACTTCAACATACGGCCCCAGACTCAGCAGGCTCGTACCGATGGCGACAAAGATGCCCCTGAAGACAATGGCACCAATGATCCCCCAGTAGAGAACACGGTGGCGATAACGATCCGGAACGGCGAACCAGGAGAAGATGGCCATCATGACGAACAGGTTATCGACCGACAGCACTTTCTCCAGCGCATAACCCGTGACAAACAGACTGGCAACCTCAGCACCGTGGTGGATATAGAGGAAACCGGCAAATGCCATCGCAACCACAACCCAGAATACGGACCAGAGCGCCGCACTCTTCAGCGAAATAGGCTTGTCATCACGGTGCATAAACAGGTCAATAAAGATGGCACCGACTGAAAGCGCAATAAAAACAATGACCGTTTCAGTCGGGAAGCCGATGTGTGTGGAAACCATATTTTACCCTTAGGGATGTGGATCAGAGGCCAAATTCAGCCGGGTCGAAGCCCAACGCGATAGCGATCTCGCGGGAGGCCAGTTTCTCGTCCTGATCGAAGTTACCGTCACTTTTCGCAACGGCAATACCAACACGTAAGGCCAGCTGAGCGGCCTCAGGCTGATCTTTCAGCGCCAGGATGTATTTCATGGTTTCGCCCTTGCCGATTTCAACATCGAAATCGAAGCTTGAAACCAGTTTATTGAAGAACTCAATCACCTCATTGGTATCGAAGACCTTCAGCTCTTCTGAAGAGCGCAGAAAGCCCATCATTTTCTGCTTTTCTTCCGAACTTACGCCGTCACTCGATACGGCAATACGGGCACATACAGCAACGGTGCCCTGCATGAATTTTTTGTTTTTGAAACGGCCAACCTGGCGGGTCAGTTCGTCACGGCCTGAGTTAATGGCACCTTTAACTTTGTCGAAAAAGCTCATACCTGTTTCCTTTGTTGCTGTGTTATTTAGAACCGGCGCTCCAGCGAAATCCCCAGCCAAATGCCCGGTCCATTTCGTCCTGGCCTTTGAAGTACTGGTTAATTCGCTCGACTTTAATTGCGCCGTTTTCGTTTACGAGTCTGGCAATGGCGCACAATGTGCGACGGTTTTCACCTTCGGTCAGGCGGGTCTCAATGGGCGGTTGATCCGGCACATGAATGGTGACCACACCATCAGTCTTGTCCCAGCTGGGAACACCTTCATAAATAAAGGCGTAAATCAGCACTTCGCGGATATGCTTCCATTCACGTCCATTGATATGCAGCCACTCGCCGTCTGATACATCACCCGTCCGGTCATCGCCCTTGAGCTGAACATACGGTTCATCGCGATAATCACCGAATGCATTACCGAGCGCCTGAATGACCGATTTATACCCGTCCTGAAGCTCAACAAAGGCCCCCAGATCCAGGTCGATTCCTTTGGAGCCGAACATGCCTGCAAAGCCTGATTTGCCGCTGCCCCGGTGCCAGTTCAGGTTGATCCGGATTTCACCGAAGTTATCCCGTTTGGTCAGGCTGATTGCAGGCTTCTCTTTTGTCAGCGATACCTTGCTCAGGCTGATTTTTGTCTCAACTGGCGGAGGGGTTACAACCGGAGGAGTCGGGGCTGCGGGAGCCGGTTCGTCGGCAATATTTACGCCGAAATGCTCTGCCAGCGGTTTAAGTCCACCGTTGAACCCCTGCGCAACGAAGCGGAATTTCCAGTCATTATTACGACGGTAAAATTCACCCAGAATTAAGGCTGCTTCCTGACGGCCGCTCAGTTCGACACTGCCGCTAACCAGGCCGGTAGCCCCTTGCTCCACGTCGATGGAAAGATTACGAAGACCGGACACCGTCTGCCCACCGTCACAGGTCACGGTGAACGCAATTTTCTGGACATCAGGTTTCAGCCGGTTGAGCGCGACAGTAAAGGTTGAGTACTGGCCTTCACTGACCAGGCTGACGGTACCATCATCGTTACGTGGCTGACCATAAAACACCATGTCCGCATCACCCTGCACCTTCCCGTCGGCATACAGGCGAAACGCCGAAGCATCCACCTGGCCGCCCGAGGTGATCCGGACCCGCAACTCCTGGGCTGGAACGGGGGCATTGCCCCCCGGCGTCAGGTTCATTAGCGAATAACCGCTGAAACGATATCGGAGTGCATATCGTCAATTGTGCGGCCGCGACAGGCATGGCCAAGGGCGGTAAAGTCCCAGTTGCCGTTATTACGGCGCAGCGAAGAAATAACGATCCCGGTATGTGAGCCCTGCTCAGTCAGCTTGTAGCGAGCCAGCTCTTTGCCGGTTTGATCGACAACGCGGCAGAACGCGTTTTCGACGTCATTGAACGACTGACCACGGAAGCTGTTTACCGTAAACGCCAGGTATTCAACGTTTGCAGGCAGTCGGGAGAGGTTGACATTAATCACCTCATCGTCACCGTCACCTTCACCGGTCAGGTTATCGCCACTGTGCACAACAGCGCCGCAGGTGGATTCCAGTTTGCGGAACCAGATGGTGTCAATTGTTTTACCGGTGCTGTCCATTAATACGCAGCCAGCATCGAGATCGATTGAGTCGTTGCCTCCAAACAATCCTCCAAGAAGACCTTTTTTCTTAACCGGATCCCAACCGAGACCGAAATGAAGCTGGCTTAATGCAGATGATTCTTTGCTGAGTGATACCGTCTGGTTCTTAACTAATGAAACCATGTTTTATTCCTTAAAATGGTAATGACCGAGACAATCAAAGGTATATTTAGTAACTGACGAAGAAAATCATATCATGATGAAGTTCTCTGACAAGGGAAATTTTGGTAGTTTTCTGTAAAAACACAAAAAGAAATCCTTTTCAGGGTGTTAATTTTCTAAGTTTAATTTAAATATCAATGTGTTATCAGGAATCCAAAAAACCTGACGCACTCCATAACCACAGGAGTTATAAATCATATTATGATTGACATGTAGCTTAGACACTCATAGACTCACTTCTCAATCATAAATTTGCATGGCGTTCCGGATAATTAAAAAAAATGAACAAGAAAATTTGGTTTATGGAAGGTTTATCCTCCCAGCGAGATATTATTCAGGGGGTAAAATCATTTGCAAAAAAAAATAATTTTGCCATTACCGTTTTTGCCTCCCACCGTAACGAAAGAAATGAAATCCTTTCCGTTGCCGACTATTCTTTGACTGAACCTGAAGATCCTCAAAAACGTCTTCAGTTTATCCAGGAAACCATTCAGTCCTACGGCATCCACCATATTCATACTGGCCGTAACAGCCAGTGGTTTGAAGAACACCGTTCAGCCATTGAATCGACCGGTGCCACCCTTACTACCGGTGCAACGGGCGTCGACTGGTTAACTCTGGCTGACGAAAAAGTTACTTTTGCTCAGTTTATGGAGCAAAAGGGTCTCCCGGTCGTACCATCCTGGCGGGTGAATACGCTGGCAGAATTAAAAACACACCTCGCGGCCCCGCCGTTCACTGACAGCCCGGTATGCGTGAAGCCGGTGACGGGTATCTATGGCATGGGATTCTGGCGCTTTGATGACAGTGCTTCGCCTATGGCCGTCTTTAATCATCCCGAACATCGTCTGGTCAGTCCGCAACAGTATATTGCAGCAGCATCAGCTGCTGAGTCGTTTAAACCCCTTGTTTTGATGCCGTACCTGCCAGGCCCGGAATTTTCCGTCGATATCCTCGCGGATAAGGGCGAAATACTCGCAGCCGTGGGACGCCGTAAGGAAGGGGTTATCCAGTATCTGGTAAACGAAGGAAGCGCCTGGGAACTGGCGTGTGACTGCGCCAGGGTTATGAAGGCCGACGGGCTGGTGAATGTTCAGACGCGAAACGATGTGAATGGCAACCCGGTGCTGCTTGAAACCAACATGCGTCCGTCAGGGGGGGTGGGTTATACCCTTCACAGCGGGGTGAACCTTCCTGGGTTATTTGCTGCCTTTAAGCTCGGTCTGATGTCTGAAGATATGGTGCGCCAGAGCGCTAAAAACACCTTTTCTCCGGTTGCGGTGAGATCCATTACGGATGTAATTGCATACCCGGAATCACTCTCTAACCTTCTGAATTAAGGCGTATTTATGTCTGATATCCTCGAAGATATGATTTATCGCCGTACCCTCTCATGCGGTACGATTCAGGTAACCCGCGACCAGGGTGAAGTTTCGCTCGATGACCTGTTTGACATCGCTGAAAGACGTAACCCGAAACGCGCCTTTCTGTTTGTCAGCAAAGTACTCGGCAGGCACATTCCCGTGCCACCCTCAGTCATGCGGCAGGCCTACAGACAGCTTGCCAGCCAGTTCCCCTCGACACTGACAGGACCCGTACTGTTTATCGGTATGGCTGAAACCGCCGTTGGGCTTGGGGCCGGTGTATTTGATGAAGTGCGCCACCAGCATCCTGAATCTGTCTATCTGACCTCTACCCGTCACCCGGTTGATGGCACGTTGCTTTGCGAGTTCAAGGAAGAACACAGCCACGCCACCGATCATCTGATCTATCTGCCAGATGATGAAGAGAAAAGACGTCGTGTTACCAACGCACGAACGCTGGTTTTGATTGATGACGAGGCAACCACCGGTAATACCTTTATTAACCTGCTTTCAGCCCTGCGTAATACCGGCAAGCTTCAACATATTGAACAGGTTATAGCCGTTACGCTTACCGACTGGAGTGGCAAAGCCTTGTCCGAGCGCAGCACCTTACCAGTCACTTCGGTTTCTCTTGTAAGCGGTAAGTGGGGATGGACCCCATTACCTGATGCACCTGTCCCGGACATGCCGAAAGTCAACGTAACTTCACGAGGAGAATGGGACATCCAGGGAAAACAGTCCTGGGGCCGACTGGGGATGCTCGCACCTGCGGCCGATCTCGGCCATGAGGTCTCCGTCCACAAGGGGGAACGTATTCTGGTTCTCGGGACCGGGGAATTCGTCTGGGAGCCGTTCCTGCTTGCTGAACGGCTCGAAGCTGCCGGAGCACAGGCATTTTATGGATCGACCACCCGCTCCCCTATCGCCGTTGGTTATGCCATTGAGTCCGCCATTTCCTTTACGGATAACTACGGGCTGGGCATCCCCAATTTTGTCTATAACGTCGCCCACCAGCAGTTTGACCGCATTCTTGTGTGTACTGAGACACCCGCAGAAAGTATTGACACGCAGCTTCTTAAAGCGCTGGCTGAGGTTGCGGCCGTCGTGGAGATTGTTACCTATGAATAAACCCGTTGTTCTGAGCGACCTTGACGACACGCTCTTTCAGACCCGTCGTAAAATGGTGGACGAGCTGGCCCTGGAGCCATTCCGTACCGGTGCCGTTGATCGCACCCTGAATCCACGAAGCTTTATGACGGAAGAACAGTCCATGTTGGTGGACTGGCTCCTGGAGCAGGCTGAACTCATACCCGTTACCGCACGGGGAACTGAAGAAATCAGCCGCGTACGGATCCCTTTCCACTCCTGGGCAATCACCACTCACGGGGCCGTCATTCTCACGCCAGAAGGCAAACCCGACGAGGAGTGGAAGGCCCATATGCTCGGCCAGCTGGCTCCCTATCAGGAAAAGCTGACATCGATGCAGCGTCTGATCACTGAAATGATGGACGCAAAAGGGATCAATGCCTGGGCAAGGCTGAACTTCGAATACGGTGAAACGGCGGTTTATATGGTGATGAAGCACCGCGACAGCACCCGCCTTGACGAGCTCAATGCCATTGCAGATGAGATAGAAACGGTGTTTCCGACCGAGGGCTTCTACATCCACCGCAACAGTAATAACGTGGCCTGGCTTCCCACCGCGGTTGAGAAAGGGCTGGCAGTCAGATGGCTTCTTGAAAAACTTCGGGCTGAACGCGGAGTCTTCCCCGTAATTGGTCTGGGCGACAGCCTGAGCGATCATCGTTTTATGAAACTGTGCAGCTGGTTTGGCATCCCGCGTCAGAGTCAGTTTGCAGATGCCATTTCACAGCGAATTTTTGGAGAAAATTAAAATGCAGCCACATGACACATTTACCGGCTCATACCAGCCCGGTGACGTGGAATTTCTGCTAAAGCCGGTAGTCATTGAGATGACGCCGGTTGAGCAAAAAGAAGAGCTGATTCAGTCAGGGAAGAAACATTATTCGGACATGCTCAGTCAGGAGCCAGCGCCAACACAATGGCATCTTGATTTGTTTCACCGGGCGCTGGATCGGGGCGCAGAGAGACTTGCAAAAGAAGTCACACAGCTCGCTATTGCTCTGGCCGAACGCTTCGGTGATGAGCCCATTGTACTGGCCAGTCTCGTCAGAGCTGGCGTGCCGCTCGGCGTTATGCTGCACCAGGCCCTGCGTGACATGGGGAAAACCTCATGGCATTACGGTATCAGCATTATCCGGGATCGTGGAATTGACGGTGCAGCCCTCGACGTCATTGAAGAGCGCCATGGTACCAGCGGTATTGTCTTTGTTGACGGATGGACAGGTAAAGGCGCAATTACCGGAGAGCTTGTACGCGCACTGAAAGATCGCCCGGGCTATCCTGAGCAGCCGCGACTGGTTGTCCTGGCCGATCCCTGTGGCTGCTCCTGGCTTGCAGCCAGTGATGATGACTGGCTCATTCCTTTTGGCATCATGGGTGCGCCGGTATCAGGCCTGATCTCCCGGTCAGTATGGTCCTCTGAAGGATTACATGGGTGCATGGTTTGCGAGCATCTCAGTGAATTCGAATGCAGCCGGATGCTTGTCGATACCGTCGCCCATTTCCGTAAGAAGTTAACCCCGTCATCCCTCGCTACCCTGAGCTGGAATATGGAGTCAGCCCGGGTCTTATGGCAGACAAGTCGCGACGTTATCGCGTTCCTGGCCGATGAATTTAAAGTGGACAGCGTCAATCGTATTAAACCCGGTATTGCTGAAGCAACCCGGGCTGTATTACGTCGGGTACCGGACCATGTATTTGTGCGTTCTATTGACGACCCGGACGTTGCCTTGCTTGTAGGGCTTGCTCGTGAAAAGGGAATAGTTGTTACAGAAATGGGGGGAACCCTCGGCCAGTATCGGGCTGTAACCATTATCAAGAAGGTACTCTGATGAAAAATCGTCTTTCTCCCTGGAATCTGGGAGCCACGCTATACATGCCTGCAACACGGGAAGATATTGCTGATGCCGTCCTGCACGGGAAAATCCCGGGTTTGCGCTCTCTGGTGATTTGCCTGGAGGATGCTGTCAGTGAAGCAGACATCCCCATCGCCCTCAAAAATCTGGAGCACCTGCTGCACGAGCTCAGTAACAGCATGCGTAGCCTGGGTAAAAATGACTGGCCTCTGGTGTTCATTCGCCCTCGGCATGCCGAAATGGGCAGATGGTTAAAAGCGCATTATGATCTTTCCGCTGTCGATGGGTTTGTGTTGCCGAAATTTACCCTCAGTTCGTTAGCTGAATGGTGGGATATCATGGGCGGGACTCACCTGTGCATGATGCCAACGCTGGAAACAGAAGACGTCTTTGACGTGGTTCAGATGCGCGAGCTGGCCACTCGCCTGGTGGAACATCCCTGCCACGACCGCATTATTGCGCTTCGAATCGGCGGCAACGATCTTATGAACGTTGTGTCGCTTCGCCGCCCCCGGGACCTGACGCTGTATGACAGCCCGATGGGCTACGTCATCAAAATGCTCGTTTCAGTCTTCGGCCCGCGTGATTTTGCCCTGACCGCGCCCGTATGTGAGCATATTGACGATCATGCCGTTATGGCCAGAGAGCTGGCTCTTGATATGGCACATGGGCTTGTTGGGAAAACGGCCATTCACCCGGGTCAGATAGAGGTCATTCAAAACGCGCTGATGGTCACTCAGGGTGAGTATTCTGACGCTCTGCGGATCCTGAACTCTACCCAGGCCGTGTTTAAGTCGCAGGGAGCAATGTGTGAACCCGCCACACATCGCCGCTGGGCGGCTGGCATTCTGGACAGAGCTCGTTTTTATGGGTTACAGAACGAGCAAAGCGCTGATGGAATCAGATTACTTACCGTGACCCAGCATCATTAAGGAAATCATAATGGGGTTCAGGTTCAGAAAGTCGATCAACATTATTCCTGGCGTTCGCCTCAACCTGAGTAACGGTGCACCGAGCCTGAGTGTCGGGCCGAGAGGTGCTTCCGTTTCTTTTGGTAGCCGGGGGACCTATGCCAATCTGGGCTTGCCCGGTACCGGGCTGAGTTACCGTACCCGGCTTGACCGGGCCGCGCGTTCCGGAGGTGGAAACCGGACGGCAACCGACCCGGGGCTCAGACAGGCGCTTGAGCAGGAAGCCGCTGAACTCATGTCAGCGGTAACCGCAATCCGTAATATTCACGAGCTGACGCCGGATCCAAAAACAGGCATCAGCTGGGCAGAGCTGGAAGCAGTATACCTGCATAACAGAACGTCGCCTTTTCAGGTTCCGGCACCGGTGCGTCCAGAAAAGCCAGACTACCTTGCATTGCCGGAAAAGCCTGCCGAGAGCGAAGGCATTAGTTTTCTGGGTAAATGGTTTGAATCGGAATCAGCTAAAGCTGAGCGCCACGCCGAAAATCTTCGCCGGTGGCAGCAGGAGCTGATTGATGTGGAGCGTGAGAATACCCTTCGACAGCACCGGTACCAGCAACAACGGACGGCCTGGGCCGAACAGTATGCAAACTGGAAGTTTGAAGCAGAAGAACATGAAAAACGGCTCGCCACGGCTCAGGCAGATGCCCGGCAGCAGTTCCGGACAGACGCCGCGTTTTTCGAATCATACCTGGCGGGTGTGCTGGCAGAAACTGAATGGCCGCGTGAAACGATTGTTGCATTTGAAGTAAAGCCGGAGCTATCAGCAGTCCTGCTGGACGTTGATTTAGCTGAGATTGAAGATTTCCCTGATAAGATTTACGGCGTTAATGCCCGGGGCACGGAGCTGACGGAAAAAGCCATGACGCAAAAAGCCGTACGCGAAAACTATGCCCGCCACGTCCATGGCTGCTTGTTCCGCCTGGTCGGTATCGTTTTACATACGCTACCTTTCGACAACGTGATTGTGTCAGGCTTTACGCAACGGGTCAGTAAGCGGACCGGCTATCTGGAGGATGAGTATATCCTGTCCTGCAAATGCACTCGCAGCCAGATGTCGTCAGTAAATTTTGCAGGCATAGAACACATTGATCCGGTTGAAGCGTTAGGCGATCACCCGGTTATTCGAAAGATGAGCAGTACCTTCATTTTTCAGCCTATTGAACCACTAACCCTTTAAGCAGGCTAAATCTTACGATGCAATTAAATACCAGACAGGCCCGGATTTTTAAGCTTGCCAACTTACTGGGCACCGGCAAGCCCGTTTCCGCTGCCGACATTATAACCAGTCTGGAATGCTCAGAGCCGACATTAACCCGGGCCCTCAAAGAGCTACGCGAGTCATATTCTGCGGAGATCAAATACAGCAAGGCAGGTCATTCCTACCATCTCGTTAATCCGGGCCAGCTGGATAAAAAGACCCTTCGCCGGATGAATGAAGCGCTCGCACAGAATGCTGAACTGAAAACCGGTGAGTCTACAGGGAAGGTCGTACTCGATAAGGATAAAAAAACAGCCGTGTCCTTATCGCTACGCATGCGGATCTTAAGAAAAATTGACCGTCTGGCTGCGCTGAGTGGCTCGACCCGAAGTGAAGCGGTAGAGAAGCTGGCTCTGCACTCCGTTGACGAACTGATAAAAGAATACAGCGCTAAAAAGTCCTGACGCTAAATCTCAGACCGGGGTGAAAACCCCGGTTTTGTCATATTTTACCTCTGTATTGGCGTGACGTAGTTTTGATCTATTCTCCTCCCGCAATGCCAGCAGCGCCTTACTGACTACAAAACCTGGTGTCTTGACATCCTCTTGTGCTACACATCAATCTTTGGGCGTTTTACACTCCATTCATGCAGATCTGTGATGTATGATGAATTTCATACATAAGACAGTTTATTTGTCCGAGTTTTTTCAGAAATCTTATATTCCAGTCCGGTCTGAATTATTTTTCTGTTGATAAGAGGCCATTCACATGTCGGTAATTCTATGGTGGTTAACTTATTTCTTTAATGCCGCTTCTGAGTATTTAATCTCCACCCGACAGATGTCGTGCCGTTTTATCAAATCAACAAACCCTGGCCTCTTCCTGAAACTACTCTCCTCTTCCGATCTCTTAAGAAGGAATTACATTTGAGACGCTTACCCGTATATCTGCTACTCGACACGTCCGGCTCTATGCACGGAGAGCCTATCGAAGCGGTTAAAAATGGCGTTCAGACGCTGCTTACCACGCTGAAACAGGATCCGTATGCACTCGAAACGGCTCACGTGTCAGTGATCACCTTTGATTCTTCAGCCCGACAGGCAGTCCCCCTGACAGACCTCCTGAGTTTCCAGATGCCAGCACTAACAGCCAGCGGCACCACGTCTCTTGGCGAAGCGCTTTCCCTCACGGCCAGCTCCATTGCCAAAGAAGTACAGAAAACGACGGCTGACACTAAAGGTGACTGGCGTCCCCTTGTATTCCTGATGACGGATGGAAGTCCGAATGATGACTGGCGTAAAGGCCTGAATGACTTTAAAGCGGCCAGAACCGGCGTTGTTGTGGCATGTGCAGCCGGGCATGATGCCGATACCAGCGTCCTCAAAGAAATCACTGAAATCGTGGTTCAGCTCGATACAGCTGACAGTTCGACGATTAAAGCTTTCTTTAAATGGGTCAGTGCGAGCATTTCGGTAGGCAGTCAGAAAGTGGAGTCCAGCAAAAAAGAAGTGATCGGTCTTGAAGACCTGCCACCGCCGCCGCCAGAAGTAAATGTGGTCTTATAATTTTATTGATTAAGGGGATATCATGTCTGTCAGTCTGAGCAAAGGCCAGGGCGTAAGCCTGAAAAAAAATGAATACGATCTCTCGTCCGTTACTATCGGCCTCGGTTGGGATATTAATGAGGAAAAGAAAGGTTTTCTCGGCGGGATCTTTGGTAAAAAAGAAGAAGAATACGACCTTGATGTGATCGCTTTCCTGTGTAATTCAGCCGGAAAGGTGACCGATCTCGGCAATGTGGAAAATGGTAAACCAACGCTTGTGAATGGCGATATCATCTTTTTCAACAGCCTTCGCCATAAGTCAGGCAATATCTGGCTGACGGGCGATAACCGAACCGGAGCCGGTGACGGTGACGATGAGCAAATTATTGTGCGCCTGAATTCCCTTGACGCTCAGTACGAGAAAATTGTGTTCATCGTTCAGATCTACAATGGTGAAAAGCTCCAGCAGCACTTTGGTAAAGTTCAGAATGCCTTCATCCGGGCAGTAGATGCCCGTAATATTGAAATGGCACGATTCGATCTTTCTGGCGGACCCGCCTTCGCCAGCCAGCGCTCCATGGTCTTTGCCGAGCTGATACGCGAGGCTACAGGCTGGAAACTCAGGGCAATTGGTGAGCCTTCAGAATCAGATTCGTTTGTCTCGCACCTGAGGAATTACATGTGATGCGCCGCCTGCCTGTTTACCTTGTTATCGACACATCCGGCTCGATGCGCGGTGAGTCAATCCATTCCGTTAACGTTGGAATTCAGGCGATGCTTAGCGCTCTTCGCCAGGATCCCTACGCCCTCGAAAGCGTTCATATCTCCATTATCACCTATGACAATGAGGCGCGTGAGTTCATTCCTCTCACGCCGCTGGAAGACTTCCAGTTTTCTGACATCGTTGTGCCAAGCGCAGGCGGGACGTTCACCGGTGCTGCCCTTGAATGTCTGATGCAGTGTGTTGAACGGGATGTACGTCGCTCAGATGGTGATACCAAAGGAGACTGGCGTCCTCTGGTATTCCTGATGACTGATGGAACCCCTTCTGATGCCCTGGCGTACGGTGAAGCGGTAAAAGCGATTCGCGGCCGGGGATTCGGATCCATCATTGCCTGCGCCGTTGGTCCTAAAGCAGGCCATGAGCACTTAAAACAGCTCACCGATAAGGTTGTGTCTCTGGAGACGCTAGATTCAACCGCGTTTGCAGGTTTCTTTAAATGGGTATCGGCCAGCGTGTCTTCCGGCAGCACAAGCGCGGGGATTAATAACGGAACTGATACCCTTCCCCCTCCTCCACCAGAAATCCAGCTGGTGCTCTGACAGACAGAAAGGTGCTGTTTCCGGGCAGCACCTTTCTGTACAGCAACGTTTTCTGCTGGCCGTACCAGCCGTACGAGGAAAATTATGAGACGCCTTCCCGTGTTTTTTGTCCTGGACTGTTCAGAGTCCATGATTGGTGAAAACCTGAAAAAAATGACTGATGGTCTGCAAATGATCGTCGGAGATTTAAGAAAGGATCCACACGCACTTGAAACAGCCTGGGTCTCGGTAATCGCATTTGCCGGTGTAGCCCGTACGATTGTACCTCTTCACGAAATTGCCTCGTTCTACCCTCCCCGCCTTCCCGTTGGCGGCGGTACGAGCCTTGGAGCTGCATTGCGTGAGCTGACCGTGCAAATTGATACCCAGGTCAGAAAAACCACTCATGAGGCTAAAGGCGACTGGAAACCCGTCGTGTATCTCCTTACCGACGGACGTCCGACTGACGACACAACCGCAGAAGTGAAGCGCTGGAAGGATCACTACGCGAGTAAAGTGAATCTCATTGCCGTTGGCCTGGGGCCGTCAGCGGACCTGAATATCCTGCGGCAACTGACAGAGAATGTCATGCTGTTCACCGAATCTCAGGAAGGGGACTTTACCCGCTTCATCAAATGGATCACGGCCTCGGTTACGGCGCACAGCCGCAGCGTCGGGGACGACAAACAACCTGAGCTCAGCCAGACTGAATACATAGTCCGGCTGGCCAAGGACGAGCCAGTAAAAGCGTACGACGAAAACTGCGTTACGCTTACCGGCCGTTGCAGCAAGACCCGTCGTCCGTACCTGATGAAGTATGAACGGCCACCAGCAAGGGTTTCCGGGCTCGATTTCAGTCTGAACCTGAACAGCTTTAATATTGCCGGATGCTATCCCATCGATGAGGACTATTTTGCGTGGTCAGATGCCACCGCTACCGGTTTGCAGGTAAATACCAGCGAACTGCATGGCGTACCGGGTTGCCCCCACTGCGGTAATGCCAGTGCGTTTGCCCTGTGCTCATGCGGAAAGTTGCTGTGTATTGACGGCCCGGATGACGTGATCTGCCCGTGGTGTGAAACAGGCCTGTCATTCAGCAATGATGGCGGAAACACTAACTTCGACGTAAACAGAGGGAGAGGTTGATGTCGCAAAATGCTTTACTTGAAGAGAAGATTATCCGCTTAGTTCTGTCTGAGCTGGGCCACCCTGTTGAAGGTGAGCGGCTTTTACTTCTATCGCAGGACCCATCCCTTACCGAAGAAATTATGCGGCTTAAAGAGCGGATTGAGAGCCTTGCACAGGGTTTATCTGCGCGGGTTAGCGAAGGTGATAACGACGCAGAGATTGCCGCCTCGTCAGCATCCAGTCTTTCCGATCAGCAACAAACGGTCGTAAGTGTTGCTGATAACCCGGGCATTGACGCTACCGATACATCAGCACTGCAACCCCTGCCAGAAAATGAGCCTCATCCTCCGTTCTGGAAGCTGATGCCTTATTACGAATTTGATAAACCAGCACAGAGGGAAGACGAAAACCTGTCTTCCCTGGTATTAAAACCCGGGCAGATACCGACAGGCCAGCAGCGGGCCAGCTTAGCTGTGCCACCTGCCGTTCCCCCGAGAGCTAAAATAACGATCCCCAACGCCCGCGCAGGCGAACGTTTCTCTTCGCCGGTTGCTATCGTTCTGGGTGAGGGCCAGCAGGCTACTGTCAGGGACGTTGTCTTTCCCCGGAACATTGGCCTGTCTTTTGACAAAGAACAGGAGTTGCTGACAGGTACTCCCACCGAAAGCGGCGATATAGAGCTTTCAGTAATCTGGTCATGCACGTCGCACGACGAATGTGAAACAAAACAGCTATTTATAATCAATCCCGATCCGAGAAGCCTGTGGAAGGTGGTAGAGCCACCAGCAGACGCTCCCTACCCTAAGTCCCATCTGGACGCTGCTGGCCTGGTCAGGGGTGATATACGTATTGCTGCCGCCAGTCGCCGGGGACGCTCTCATGAGCATGCCGGAAGCTTCAGAGATGACGACTTCTACATCAACCACTGCCAGGAAACAGGATGGTCTGTCATGCTGGTCGCAGACGGAGCCGGTAGTGCGGTAAATTCCCGGGAAGGCTCCCGGATTGCAGTCAAAACGGCTGGCGATTACCTTTTAAATCAGCTCAGTGGTGTGAAAGGCGTCCATTTAAAGCAGCACATCACGGCGTGGGAAGGGAGCGATCAGCAGGCAACAATAAACGCCATGCTTCATCATTTTAAACAGGCAGCTACGCTCGCGGTCAACAGTATCCAGAACGAAGCCATTTGTGCAGAACAACCTGTGAAATCCTATTCAACAACCCTTCTGGCAACTGTAGCGCTACGAACTGATAACGAGCTGTTTGCGACTGCATTCTGGCTTGGTGATGGTGCGATAGGTGCATACAGCCCTTCCGGTAAAGTCAGGATACTGGGAAATCCCGATAGCGGAGAATACGCAGGACAAACCCGTTTCCTTGACCAGAGCATTATCGCAGACCCCTCGTTTAGCGGCCGCATCAGCGTGGGTAAATGGAATGATGTATCTCACTTGATCCTCATGACAGACGGCGTCTCAGACCCTCTGTTTGAGACGGATAATGGGCTTCGCAGTGACGAAAAATGGACCCGTCTCGTTGATGAGCTCAACCCTGTCCTTACAGACGCCAGTATTGCGCCTGAGAGGTTAGGCGACTGGCTTAACTTTTTCTCCACAGGGAACCATGATGACCGCACTATTGCGGTGTTGTGGTAAGGGATACGCTTTTTCGGTGATCAATATGGCAAATATCGTTACGTGCAAAACAAAGGACGGCGAAACAGTCCAGTATGTTGACGAGGTAATTGGTTCGGGCTCGATGAAGGATGTTTACTTTTCGCCTGATAAATCATACGTCGTCGCTTTTTATCATAAACCGCAGAACGAGCAGGCCCGGGATCGGATTGATATGATCACCGGACGCTACAGGCAAAACATTTTTGGCCAGTCCGGAGGTGAATACTGGAAGGACCTGTTTTGCTGGCCGACCCATGTTGTTGAGCATGGGCATAAAATCGGCATCGTGGTTCCAACCTACAAAAGCTACTTTTTCTTTAAATACGGCTCTAAAAACGATGATTTTCTTGGCATAAAAGGTCGTGAAAAGGAAGGCAAATGGTTTGCCAGCGCCAGCAACCAGAACAAATTTCTCGACCCACGTGAACGAGGCAATACGCTTACCTATCTCAAGGTCTGTCTGCTGCTGACAAGAGCCGTCAGAAGGATGCATGCGGCAGGTCTCTGTCACAGCGATCTAAGCTATAAAAACGTGCTTATCGATCCAGAAATGGGACATGCCTGCATCATTGACGTAGACGGCCTGGTTGTCCCTGGAAAGTATCCTCCCGACGTGGTGGGCACCCCGGATTTTATCGCTCCGGAAGTGGTGAAAACCAGTCATCTTTCCAAAGAGGATCCGAACCGCGTATTGCCAAGCATTACTACTGACCGTCATGCGCTGTCGGTGCTTATCTACATGTATCTGTTCTTCCGTCATCCGCTACGTGGCGGAAAAATACATGACATGTCGGATGAAGTACGTGATGAGACCTTATCTATGGGTGAGAAGGCACTCTTCATTGAACATCCGACAGACAAAAGCAATGCAGTCAAAGTCAGTCAGCTATCGTCCTTTTCACTGCCCTGGGCTGACCCGGAGAAAATTCCTTACACCATCATGGGCCCTTATCTGACACCTTTGTTTGAGCGCGCCTTTATAGATGGCTTACACGATGCCACTAAACGCCCGACCGCCGATGAGTGGGAAAGCGCCCTGGTTAAAACAGTCGATCTGATACAGCCCTGCCAGAACAAGGCGTGTGAACAGAAATGGTACGTTTTCTCGGGTAAGACAAAGCCGGTTTGTCCCTACTGCGGTACGCCATACAAGGGTAAATTACCGGTTCTAAATTTATATTCTTCCCGAAAGGAAGGCAGTTATCGTCCTGACGACCACCGGTTGATGGTGTGGAGCGGGCAGTCAATCTATGCGTGGCATGTGAATCGCCTCATTGCGCCAAATGAGCGTACAACCGATTTGCAAAGGAAACGAGTTGGGTATTTTGTTTTCCATAACGATCAGTGGTGGTTAGTAAATGAAGGCATAAATGGGCTTATGTCATTACCGGATAAACGACAGATTGCCATTGGGGAAAAAATTGAACTGACGAATAACGCTCAGTTTGTTCTGTCAAAGGAGGAAGGCGGCAGGCTGGTCGTCGTTCAGTTAGTAGAAAACTAACGGACGCCCATAACGACTAAAACGTTCTGGCAGCATACTGAACCTGTTTAATGAATCACTATATTAAGCTGTGTCAAATTTAAGCTGCCAGAAAAACTGACTGTCTGTGCCGGATATGCGGTACACCTCCTGCGGCAAGGGTTTAATGCGCAAAGCCCAATTTATTTATAAGAGTGAATAGTTTTGTGGCTCTACCCTGCCGCTCTCCTTTCCTGTGTCATGGTTTTTAACATCTGAAATACTGACATTGTTAAGCCGGTGATTGTATAAGGCGATGCGGACAATCTCATGAAGATATTCAAGTTCGTTTTGTGTCAAGGACTGGCCTTCCTGGGTTTTTGAAATCATTTCCTGCCAGCAGATCAGTCTTTCGTAACTGACATGTTCGCTGTTTTCCAGGCAGTGCAACCTGAAATAGCGAAGGAACAAAGGAAATTCATCGGTCTGAGCGATGTCATAAGCCCGAACCGTTAACCGACACAGACATACAATCGTATCCTGCTGTAACCTGACTAACGCGTTATGACTGCCCGGAAGGATATCAGGCAATTTCATCTTACAGTCAGCAAGGCGCTGAAGAAGAGGCCCTTCCTCTGAAGGCTCCCGTCCCCGATACTCCTGAAGAGGTTCAGATTCAAGTTCATGCATTAATGGATGATATAGCCATTCCCGGGAACTGGTCTCATCAATGATCAGGCTTTCAATGCACTCACTGTATGTTGTTTTACGTCGCCCGAGCTGCACCTGACTGATTTCATATTCAATATCTGGAAGATCGATACGCAATGCGGCAACTCTTTCGGAAGGATGAAGGTGGTCAAAGGTTAACTTCGCAGAAATGCTACGATCCCTGTCCAGAAAGACGGCCACACATAAATCATTAACCTTTACGAACAGATCAGCTGTGCCTCCGAACATACTGCCGCTTCCAATAACCTCATTCAGTGAAACCGGCCCACCATCGTCGCCAGCGAGAAGATTTGGGAAACCAAGAACCTGGTGCTCGTTGATGACTTCAATAATTTTTCCCCGGATGGCTTCCATCAGACCATCACAGTCACCGGCTACAGCAGTACTGTGTGAGAAATGCCAAAGCTTGACCTCCCCCTGCTTTGCTAACAGATCAGTTTTGCAAGCGGGGCAGATGCAGTTACAGTCGATACCCCGGCTGACCTCTGTAATATCTAAAAAGAGTCCTGATTCTCTCTGGAGTCCAAATGGAATACCAAATGTGTAACTCTTACGCATGGCTGCACCCCGTTTTTGATAATTATTCAAACTATATCCGAAATAACGGAGGAGGATTTCTGTAAAACGAATTAAAAGAAATGATTTTTTAGTTTTCCAGATTAATGTTTGACAAGAATCAAATGAGAGCCTTACAAATATGGAGAGAGAAGTTTAGGTAAAGTAACTTTTATCACAACTTCTAAAATTAAGGAGAATATCGGATGTATTTAGCAGTGGGCTTGGCTTATGATTAAAGTCTTTCTCCGAACTTAATAAGAAAGTTAAAAAGACAGGCTATTACAGTGCCTTTAGCCCCGAAAGGGGCATAAACTATTTTCAAATCCAGACACAGTCTTTTTGTTGTGCCAATATCAATAATTACTCGCGAACAAAGGTCCACACACTCGCAGGAACTTTGTCATATAACTTTTTCATTGTCAGTTCAGCTTTACGATGATCATAAGCACCAGAAATTTCAAGAGAGGCGACACCCGAGTTTTTTTCACATAACCTTTCAAATACTTTTTCGAGCGTTTCGAACGAACTACACTTACGGAATTTCATTAAATAAGACTGCTTTGTGTCAGACATAATCAACCTTCTTTAGACAGGCCTCAACTGGCCAGGGATAATCTTAATATCATTTTTCACTTAAGCCTAACGATTTCACAACCTTTTTCGTTGTTTCCACCCTGTTCATAACCAGGTACATGAGTGCTAAAATGACTGTAAATAAAACCAGTGTATCCCGGTGAGCAGGATGAAGAATCAATCAGTGATCAGACAGTTTTCGGAAAGCGAATTGCATCAGCAGCTGGAAACGTTCGGCAACCATGATAAACAGCTTTCACGCTTGATCCGTTACTTTTCCCATCTGAGATACAACACAGCTAAAACCTATCTGCACTGGCTACGAGTATGGAACGAATGGTATCAGGCGAATGCCCGGTTGCATACAGACTGGCCAGTAAGTTCGCTCCCCGTGTCTGAGGAAGCTCTGCTGGCGTTTATGGGGCATCTTGAAGGCAAATTGTCACGAAGCAGCATAAACAGCTGTCTTCAGGCCTTAAACAGTATCCATAAAAAAGGGCTTAACCTGCCCGGGATTATTACGTCTGAAGCATGGTACATGCTGGAAGCCTTAAAACAATCGGAAGCCCGGAAGCGAAAGACGACTAAACAGGCAACTCCCTTTCTTATTGGCGATCTCAAGGCTCTGATAAAGTTACGCAGTACTACAAACTCAGTTCGTAAGCTTCGTGACCTGTGCCTGATCTGGACAGGCTTTGAAACACTGCTCCGTTCATCCGAAATTCGCCGTATACGTCTGAAAGATCTGTCTCTGGATAGTATGACCGGTGAATTTAACCTGACGGTATACCGTACAAAAACGAACATCAGTACACTTCTTACCTACCGGCTGACACGTCAGTTAACTAACTGCCTCTTGAGATTGATGAACCTTGTGAAAATGGATCAGCACAGTCATCCGGATGAATACCTTTTCCAGGCCGTAAATTTCCATGATACAGGCTATATGCCACCCGGCTGGAAGCTTCGGAGTAAAGGGAATGAGCTATCTGAGCTTCTTAAACGGCATAACCTGCCCTACCGTGCTAAACAAAGTCTTCTGAACGATGAAGATGAGGAAGACACTGTGGACGATGCCGGTATGCTCAGCAAAAATTCCCTTTTACGGGCATTTAAAGAAATGTGGAATGAGCTTTATCCAAATGAGACTAAAACCCGTTACTGGACAGGGCACAGCGTTCGTGTAGGCGGTGCGATACAGCTGGATATTGAAGGTTACTCGCTACCACAGATTATGGAAATGGGGAACTGGTCGAATGAAGAAATGGTTATGCGCTACATTCGCAATATTGAAGCTGGTAAAAAAGCCATGATCAAGCTTATGCGAAATGCCTTTGATGAATAGCGCCCTCACGGGCGCATAACTTTATTTTTTCTTGAACGGGTTAAGTCTGGTGAGATTAGAGAGTGCCCCTCCCGGAGGCAAAATTCCCGTCCTTTTATATTTGTACACGCCATTTAATTTCATTGTCTGGATTCCAAGATTAATAAGCGTGACAAGTTTAAGGGTATACAGGAGTGTAAATTGGGGAGCAACCTGAATAAAAACTAATAACAAGCCTGCACACATTACACGTAGCCATGCCGCGTACTCCATGCTCAGCGGACGCTTGAAATAGAATCTTTCGAGCAAATCAACTGTCTTATTACTGATCCACGCCGCCGCCACTGAGAGTAACAACACGATGCACACCATAATGCCCAGTTCCATTTTCACTCCCTTCTCTTTTAGTCTGTTTAAGTTGAGGCTTAGCCACAGTAGTTTTGTTTTTTGCTTTTTTCTTAGGTTTGGTATGGTGAAACAGAAAACAATCCACCATTACCCAACCATTTTTATATCGAGCCACCAGCATCTTCTGGCTGGGGTAATGAGCATGAAACAGCATTTTCACGTCCATGGTGCCCATCAACGACTGTTTGCGCTTTAGCTCATCCTCAGCCATCTGAAATTCTTGTAAGAATTCTGAAGACAGACGCTGACGCAGAATTCTTATGGCACTGGAGTTTTCATCATTCTTTGCCAGGTGCCCGAAGCGTACAAGTGCCTTGTGGGTTATCTGGATGGGTCCCAGATGAGAGCTGAGCTGTTCGTACTGCCAGAAGTAGGTCAAATCCACCTTAACCCAGCTGATGCTGTCCAGCAGAGCCTCGTTCATGATGGTTCCGGACATAGGTACCATTGTCAGCCTGGCCAGACGCATATGTATGTAGTCCGTAAGCAACCTCAGCGACTCAGGAACGTTTTTATTGAGTAGGAGATGCTGAAGCACCGGGGTTGCGGTCTGCCAACACAGATTGCGCCCGTCAGGCAGGAAAGCAAACTTTTGATCGTCAGGCGCAGAGTTCGAAGCGTTTTCCTTACGAAGCAAAAAATAATGGCCGCACAGCAGCTCTGCTCTTACCTGGTCCTCGTCAGGGTCATGTCGGGCTTTACTTAGATCAACGGTTAGCACAACGCGGTTAATCGCATCAGCGTGATATTTTTTTACCCAGACGCAGACACGATAGAGACGCTCATCGATTTTCTGGCTGGCTGTGGAAATCCATTGCATTGTTGTTCCTTAATTTTCGGGGCTGACAATGAAAATGCCCAGCTCAGCCCCCGGCACGAGTTCTGTATATTTCAGGCTCAGCTTCCGTTGGTTGGACGGACCCTGGCTGTTTTCAGGAGCCCAGTCAGAGAGCGTTTTTAATTGAGGTATGTTGCCTGCTGCGAAAATGGGCAAGGATGCTTTTACTACTGAATAATCAGTCTCAGCATATTTATTCCCGTTTCGTTCCTGCCCTTCAGGCCTAAATGCAAAAATGTGAGCAATCGGAACAGGGAAAGAGTTAGTTCGACAAAGGCGATAAGATTCGCCCTGCTTCAGTGGGTGAAATTCAAGACGGTGTAAAGCCTTATCGATATTAGACACGACATTCAAATTGGTAGTTGCTACATTTTTTACTTCTGAGGCTCTCCTGCGCTCCAACAAACTCACAAGTTGCTCTGCTGTTTTAACTTCCTGGTTTCGGTTTAGCCGCCATGAAAAAGTAACTTTTTTAAGCTGGGACTTGATGAAAAGGATATTTCTTGTTGAGTGCATAGCGACAAGGCCCGGGAGCTTCTTGTGCACTTTATCAAAACGGACATTCTTTTTATTATCGATACGCCTCATTGCCGCAGCAAAATCATTTTTTGCTTCGTTTATAGAAGTGATCAAGCTTTCGAGAAGATCTGCTCTTTCGGGGACAATGATTAGACCCGGGTATTTAGTGGTTACTTTGGTGGAATCATGACTTAATGACTCTATGTCATCCACACAGATGTCAGTAAGTGCCTGAATAATTTCCTCAACCGAAGCATCGTCTTTAATACTAACCCTGATGGGTTTAACCTGCTTCAAGCGCTCTTCTGTTCTAGATACGGTGGAGACAGTCATCAGGTTTGCCATCATCGGGGGGGTGTTCGAAAGAAAACACTTGAGCGAGTCGATGCGTTCCAGAATCTGGTCACGAAAATAGGGCAAATCGTCATAACTCATACGTTTCTCCAGGCTCATGTTATTTCCAATCAATTTTGCTGCCCAGGCTGACCTTGCAGAACATAAATGTCATGTAAACCTCTAAAGAAGTCATTTTGAAACAGCTTTCACAGCATGCGATTTATGTTCGATAGGGCTCATGAACAAAGGATGATAATGGAGACGCCATGGATAGTGGATAGTCTTACCCACCTGGGTGATCCGATTGAGGCGAAAACGACCATTTATACAGTCAACTGACCAAAGCCCGGGAGAAACTAACCTCTTCCAGCGGTAAAAAGAGAAACCTGCAACACAGAGGTCATGCTCCAGGAAATGTTGAGTTTCGACGACGCGAACTTTTATCAAAAACCCCAGCATTGGCGAAAACCAGATCAACAACCATGTTGGCGACAGGATGACTTTGTTCAGGAGATGATCTGTCATAAGCAAGGCAGATAACATCAGAAAACTGATAGTCAACCACAGGGCCATCCAACCGGCCCATACGCGGCTCTGACAGGGTTTCCATTCGAGAAGAAAAAGTTTTTTATGCATTCTGCCCCGCCTAATTTTAATGTATTGCCGAAGTATGCTGCATCATGATGGTGGTGCGGGGAAAGATTTCAAACTTCCACAATTCTGAAGCCGTGTTCCAACCATGAAAGATCCCGTCTCCACAGCGAGTGTTAAAAGCAAGAATTTCATCCCTGACCTGGTAAGCGAGCACTTCTGGCATATCAATAAACTCAGGTAAGGAAAGAAGAATTCCATGGATAACTTCTCCGGTTAACTTACTCATAACCTCTTCCTCAGACAGGGCAGCGTCCGGGAACAAACACAACGGAAGTGAAAAACAACATAGGTCAAGACCAATAGCAGCCCTTCCTGCGTCGTAGCCTTCTTCATTAACGACAAAACGAAAGAATTTTTCTGTCTCACCCCGTAATGATGACGGTCCTTCAGACGGAACTTCAATACCACTGAAGACTTTATCGGTCCAGTTGGTAAAAGGACTGGTGAAAACCCAACAAATTAAGGATAACGCCAGCTCTTCCTTAAACATACGTTCAGTGCCGGTAGTTCTGGAAAGTTGCTTTTGAGTACTCATGTTTTACCTGTTGCATGAAATTATTGATGTTATATAAACACAACCGGCATTTTATCTAATAGGTTTGAAAACACTAAAAATCGCAAATGCTGGTACCTTTCTGTTTTAAGAGATTTTCAAGGTAAAGTGAGGCTAGATCAATTGGCTGGTTCTCTTCAAGACAGGCTCGCACAAGATCTTCAATAGAGACCGAATCAACCCCCCTTCCCTGTAAAATTTCTTTAGCAGATGCCAGCGTTTTATGAACGCTTCGACTTAGTTGTAATCTGACTTGTGTGCGGGTATCAAAAAGACAATCTTCTGTGACACTTTGTGAAACGGTTCTACTCATTGAAAAATCACTCCATTTCTGGGATCGAATGAAAATTAACAGCTATAGATGTATCAGGTTTCCCATTTTCTACGATACTCAACCACGTACGCGCTGAGATTTGTTGTTCACAGACGAGTATGTAACCTGTTCCCTGTTGATGATGTAGCTCAAGAGCTTTTAGGATAGGCTCTGAATGAGGTCCGAGAGCATCACGCGTGTGAATAAGCGTTTGCTCTGGCAATACGTTGCTAAGCATAGACAGCAGAACATTACGCTCATCCTCATTATCCGACAAAACAAGAATTATACGAAAACCCGTTTTTATACGAAATCTGATTTCTGAAACTAACTTTCTTAATCTTAATTTATATATGACCAGGCGGAATCGAGTCATCAGTAAAGAGACCACTGTGAAGATAACGATTACTGCGCCATATTTTGACCTGTAGAACCACCAGTTAAGGCCTCCAGCAACTATCAGGATTAACATTAAAATTAAACTCCCATAGAAAAAAAGTGCTGGGTAGCGAGTTGTCTTTCCTTCAATTAGTGCTGAGGCAAATATCAAAATGGATATTCCGTAAATTACCCAGTCAAAAATACTTTCTCCAATCATTCTTTAGTGAACATCCTTAAAAGTGGAAATGTAGGTTTATGGGTTTATGCATTTTCCTGATGGCCTTGACAACCAAGGATTTCACAGAAATTGTCACAGTGTGAAGCTGTAACAAAGCGCTCTCCACGTTCGAATCGCTCAACCAAATCCTTTCTTACTTCACTTCCAGGTTTCTGGAAGATGTACTCAAGCTGGAGATCCTCGGCCGTTGAAAGTAGTCGTTCTATGCTGAAATCAACATGGTAAAAGCAAAACTGATTATCAACCGGGGGAAAGTTGCTTTTGGTACTGTTCTCGTTTTTGGATTTTAGTTCATTCATGAGCTCTCCTTGGTTGAGAACAGTATACAAATCTCTTTAGGGATTTTTTTTCGTTAATAGCACTTTTTTGAGTTTAAAGAGTATGTTCATACCAGAGCATTAGAGGCTACGAAAAGGATAATGGAATTAGAAAGATAGATTTTAAGTGGTGATGTAAGGTGGGATAGGTAGAAGAGGAGTAGACGCTTGTAAGCGAGGCAAAAAAAAGGCACGGAAACCGTGCCATAAGAGTATGTGAGAAAAAATCAAAATCAGGGAAAGAATCAAGCAGCTTGTGAAACTGAATCTCCAACTGCAAGATTTAAATTTCTTAGGTTATCGAAAACTTCAGATACTAAGTCATTACGGTCGTGGATTTTAATCCGCCCACCGGTTAACTCTGAAACATAAACGGTATGGCAGAGGTCAGTAACCACTTCGCCGTATTCATCAACGACTTCCAAAGATGCAATCATCGGAATATAAGAAGCCGCAGCATAGCTCTCATAAATACTTATTATGGAGTCATTGTTGCGTCGAGAAATTACCCTACCAGAAGGTAAAGCCTCATCTTCCATATAGCAATCAGATAGGTCCTCACAGAAGTCATTTTCTTTAAGTGAAATATTAAGGGTCAATTCACTGTTGATAGAGCGTGAATAAGAATATTCACTCAGTTTATAGCAAGCCAAACTTATATCACTAAAAGTTTCATAAGCTTTATAGAGGCTCGATGTTATAGACTCAGATACAAATGTTATTAGTCCAATAAAATGAGTATCCCAGAACTGTTGCAAAGCAAAACGGGCAATCATAACCTGACCATCAACCTGCATCAGTCTGTTATATTCATCCCGGTCATAACCTTTCGACTGAGAAACATCATTAGACATGCTAAGAACTTCACTACAAACATCATCATATTCAAAACGGCTAGTTGCAAAGTGTTTTCCTGAAATCTCAAGGTACTGACCAGAGACTGCGTCAAACACCTCAAGAAAGTAACAGAGTCGAGATTTTAAAGATTCTCTGTTTAAAGCTTCTATTTCATTCTCAGAGATACTATCGACATATAAATCAACAGCATTCTTGAGTTCAATAGCTTTGATATTACAGGTAAAAGAAAGCTCGTCACTTTGACAATGGCAAACACTTAATACTATATCCGCCTCATCAAAATCTATGCCAAGATAGCTCAGAACTGCTCGGACATAGTTTTTATCATCAGATGAATGTGTCATATACACTACCTCAAATTTGAGAGGAAGTGCCCCAGAAGGGAAGCGACTTCCCCACTGGGTTAGATAAAAGTTTGGTTAAGCTAAAAGAAGATGCCAGCGACAGATTTTACATTGTCATAGACAAGTGTCTTCAGCCAACCAAAGTTACTTTTTTGGACTGAAGCAAAAGGATCATTGAGACGCGTTACGAAAATCGTCAAAAGCTTCAGTTATTAGTAATGTGCGATCAGTTACTCTGTATCGGTCATTACTTTCGAGAGATACGTAAGTTGAATGCGAAGAATCACAGACAACACGCCCTCTTTTATTGATCAATCTTACTTCCATCATCACCGGCACATTGATAATTGAAGCAACATCGGTATAGAGGGATATGAGGGCATCATTGTCACAATATAACGCCCCGTTCCCATCAAATGTATCGTTAAACTTAATATATATATCTGGCATATTTGCCGGATAATCATCAGTATTGAAATCAATGCATAACTTTAAGTCATCATTAATACGGCGATTAATCTTATGCTGCCCAACACGTACAAAGCCATGTTCAACAGCTTTGATAATCCTTAAAGTTTCATTAAGACAATCTGTAATTCTTTTCTCGACAAATGAGATAAAGTCACCAAAGTCGGAATGAAAAAACTGTTTAAGTGCAAATTTCGCAACTAACACTTTCCCATCCACCTTCATTTTATCGAGATAAAGATTTCTTATAGCATCAGTAGAAGAATTAGCTTTAGATAACTCTTCACAGTCATTAATAATCATTGAAACAATATCAATAACTTTAACTGGGCTTAAAGTATTACTATATCCGCGAATATCAAACGTAAAAAATCCGAAATTCTTAAATACTCCAAGAAAATAAATTATTTTTTGTTTCAAAAGAATAGAATCGGAGTAAGATGCGTTGTGCTTTATTAGTTCAGATATGTAGAGATTCAACATACAATTTAAATTATCGATATCTACATCGTAATCAAAGGTTACTTTGTCGAACGAAGTATCAGATAATTGAACGGTTATATCGTCAGCGGGAACATTAAGGCCTAAATTTTGATAAAGAAAGGCACTAACAAATTCCACGTGGTCAGATTCTTTAAACATTTACACTACCTCATGACTAAAAAGGAAGTGCTTCCCACCGGGAAGCAAGTTCCCGGATGGGTTAGATTAATTATAAAAGAGTTCTTCAGAAGGTACATGCATTTCTGGTTTGAACTGTTTTAAGGAGTTGTTTATAGCTTTTCGATATAACCCTGAAGAGTGTGGCTTAAACATTTGATATTCCGTAACGAGCAGAGGAGACGTAAAGCATCCTAAGTTCACTAGTGAAATATTTGATGTTTCTTCACAAACATCTAATTCAGCGTATATCCGCCTCTTCATTACCCTGCCTGCTAAATAGCGACGAACATGATTTATAAACTTGTCCGCATCTGATATAGAATTAACTATATAATCAGATGTGACTATCTGATTAGATACAGTTTCAGGTATAGCTTCGGCTATTATTTTTACGTTCATTTCATAATCAACACTATGGAAGCAAGCAAGAATTTGTGGCTTCGCGCTTTCTAAAATCTTTTCAAGAACAGAAAAAATCAGAGAGAACTCGTTTAAAATTCGCTTTTGTATAAGTCCATGTAGATGTTTTATGAAAGGAGAACCGTGTTCAACAAGGCCTAGTATAAGATCCTTAGAGGCCAAATCTGAGCGGTAATAAACGTATTCTAGATTATCCCGGTTAAATCCTTTGATAAGCAAATCAGGCTGCTCTGAGACCAGTCGTAAATGAGTTGAAGCTATAGAAACTTCAAAACGAAAGTTCGCGAGATTTACAGGGCCTGCTTTTAATGTAGCCGCTTCGGAAAAATAAATGAAAAGAGGATGCAAATCATCGTTACCACAGTAAAGATGGTCTGCGCCCTTAAGATATTTCACCAAATGAGGTAGAAAAGATATTACTGGAATATCAGCCACAAATCGAATATGCCGAAATGGTTTTGAATCCAAATATATATTTTCCACTACAGCGCCAACAAAACCCATTTTAACAAGAATAGATTCAACTAACTTTTGTATCGCATTCATTTAAATACCCTCTTAATAGAGGGATTTCTCCCAAAGGGAGAAATCCCTATGGGAGAAAATAATTTTAATTAATAATTGTAGCGAAGCGCATGTTCTTTTTCACTAAGATGGTTTTCATATTCCGACTTACCAGAACTTAAACACTCTTTGAAAAAGACCTTTGAAAAATTCTTCAAGTCACTTCGGTTGTTAATTTCTTTGTCAGACATCAACTTAGCTGAGTGTGAGGTATCCACAGGCCCCAACCACCATTCATATTTAATATAAACACAATTGGTTTTTGTATGTCCATTTAGAAATCGTTTTGCATTTCTAAGTATTTTTCTACAACCGTTAAGGTCTGAAAGTAAGATATCTGGAGCAATGAGCTCTTCCAGAATATGACCAGGTAAGCCTTTCCTAAAAAGCTCAACATCGTAACTACAATACCAGTCACGATAATTAAAAGCTTTAATAAGTCTTTCAGGTGTATCCAAAGATATCTTATTCAGGATTTTTAATGCAAAGCATACAGCATCTTTTAACAACTCGTGCACCTCAACATTGATAAATGAGAAAAACGAGCTTAATTCTTTCTCTAAGGAATTATACAACTTACCGTAAATATCCTGAGAAAAAAGATACTGCAATCTTTCTTTATTATAAGTGCAATTCGAAATTGAATAGACTTCTCCTCTTTCGATTTTGCACCCTTCCCTTAAAACTATAGGAAACCTCAAATGGTTAACAATGAAAGAATGATTCTTTCTTTGCTTCAAAGCATCTAATTGAAATTTCGTAATTTCCTCCAGATTTGCATCTTCAAAACCTGGAAAGGGAATATCACAGAAACAAGAACTATATGCTTTTGCTGATTCATACATAAACTCCAGTGAAACATCAGCATCAAAAGACATACCAGAGAACATGCCCTGCCCATTGTCTAAAAATGTAATGTTTTTAACCTGTATTTTTTTATGTTGAACAACCAAAAAGGCATTAATGATTTTTTCGATAATTTTCATGTGATCCTCTCTCAATAAAAAAGGGATCACTCCCATATGGGGTGTGATCCCCACATGGGTATAATTTAATTAAAAATCTGTAAGACCTAAATCTTTATTTCTACCACAAACTGTAGAAGATATAAGACGTTTTACTCGCTTTCGAGCACTTCGGCCTGACGTATCTTTCAAGTACATCGGTAATGACAATGATGAGATTTGATTACTTCGCTTATGATGGCAGACTATATAGCCCTGCCTCCACCCCGAACGCACAAACTCACGGATGCGGTTAATATATGCCGAAGCTTGAGATTTTGTACTTATCGATTCAGAACACTTTAAGTTCTGTTCGATAGAGTAAAGCTCAGCCGCCATTAATTTCACCTCATACAGGTCATCCCCATAACTTATAGTTTTCAACAGCTCTTCCTTTTCCCGAATGAAAAATACTTGCTGCATTCCAAGGATCAGGTCATAGGCCTCTCGAAAGAGGTCGATAAGCTTATTACGAACATAAATCATAAACTCCTCAAAGTGCTGAAGCCAGAAATAAGCCGCATTACTTATTTGTGAATTGTGAGAACAAACAAGCCCTTTAGCAAGCTCGACCTCTTCCTCCCGAAAAGTAAAGTTACTTTTCTTAAACCGACTTTGTTCAAAAATGCTTTGATGCATTTCTATCCATACAGAAACAAAACCGAGGGATTCAAATTCTTCGTTTAACAAATGTAAACTTTCGAAGATTTTCTGAATTTCGATCCCGATGTCATATGACAGTGGACATTCTTTTATAGAATAAACATAACCGGGTAGGAAGTGAGATAAATGCTCAGTTCGCAAATATAAACTGAATTTAAGTTCTGTCAGTGGTTGTTTCAAAGATAATTTAGATGATTCGCTTATATTTACTGGTTCAACACCATTTCTAATCAAAATAGCTTTTACCAGGTCCGTAGCTAACTTCATACAGCCTCCAGTCGTTATTGAGGCCTCCCTGATGCAGGTTGGCCATCAGGGAAAATATGTAAATCAATTAGCAACCAATCAGACCGTTGCCATTACATTGTCAATGTATCTGACAAGGGATGGGCGGTCGTCCTGTAAGGCAAAACGGCGAAGGTCATCAAGATTATACGCAGGAAGATAATCAGCGTAACCTCGAATACGAAGGTCCTCAACCACAACTTTTATATACTCAAATCGTCCAAGATTTCCTTTTAATGGGGGTTTTCCTGGACTAGACAGCATATCGTCTGCTTGCTCCCATGTGATTTCTTTAGCTTCACCACTATGTAGATCAAGATGGACATATATGAATGACTTATAATCTCCACGGCAACGAAGATAATATTTCGGATAGAAATATTTGTCACAACGCAACAAACACGTTCCTGAAGGACGAACTACGTACAACAGGTTTCTGTCATTTTCTAATATGCCATGTTTCAAAATCGTTATATCTATCTCATTATCATGCAGCAAATAGCATGACGATGGTTCATTGACGATGCGCGATTTTATAACAGCAGCAAATTTATTAAAAACTTCGTTAGTTTGAAAATTCATTAAAATGCTCTCCGATGTAAAACGACGAGCATCACCATAACGGTAATACTCCCGTTATGGGTTTTAATAGTTTATGGAATAACCATGTCATACAACCGACCATAGCCAGTAGTACCGCACATTTATTTAACTGAGCAAGCATCTCAGCCGTGAAAAGACCTTAAAGGCAGGTAATTATCACGAAGGAAAGCGGTTATCTTATCAATACAATTTAAAAAATAATATTGATAAGATAACCCCCCCCGCAAAATGCGGGGGAGTTATCGTTGTTACAGCTGATTAAGACATTCAGGAGCCCAGTGAATCGGGAATCCATCCTGCCCTGTTAACTGGAGAACATCGTTCCAGTCGATACCCTTTTTCCCATCAGGAATATCTTGTGCTGGTTCGAAGACTTCAATTGTCAGCTTTGATGCGGGATATCGTTTAGCCAAAAACTCAACCATGCGGCTTTGAAGTCGCTGAGCAGCTTCGATACCGGCACGAGTGCCTTGTGAGTTAGCAATATCCTTATCCGCCCAGATATAAAAGTTTATATATTTTACATCCGGCGGAGGCAGTAAAAAATCAGGAACAGTAACGTTTTCAAGGCACCATGCGGAGCTGGCTGCCCAGCATGGTGTTGAAGTCGCTTCTACAACAGAAAGCGCATTCTCGATCCCTTCAGCCACTCCCAGTGTCCAGGTCGAACTACCTGAATCATAGTGAGGGTCAAACAACTGAATTGAGCCACCTGTCATATCGGCAGGAGGCTTCATCATCAGCTTTGGATTTTCTACAGGTGCCTTATCACCGTTTTTGTCTACGTATGTTCTATGGATAGTCAGAGGCCGACCTCGGGTGTCACGATAGATTGCAATCATTCCCGGATAGATAATCGATTTCTGCTTATCTTTATCCCAATAGTAGATCCGGTTATTAAAGCCTAAATCCTTTGGTAAGTGACTCAGTAAGCGGGAGATCCCACGATTACGGAGGTACAAAGCAACAGGAGTATTAGGCTTTATTTCACCGGTATAGTGATACATCACATCAAGTTTTCGCATTCGCTTTGCCACTTCCTCTCGGTCAAGAGTTTCTGTGGCACGAACTGCTGATTTATAGCGTCGTTCATTTTCAATGTCGGCGTCAGTTAACGGAGCATGCAGATCCATCCCGAAAAAATCTGAGAGAATCTTTTTGCAAGTCTGCGTTTTACTTAATTCATAATATTTCGCCAGAACATCAATTCCGTCGCAAAACTCATTTACCGGAAAGTCATTATGGATCGCACATCCGGTATAAAGGTCTTTTTGCCGGAAACGAAACTTCGATTTCCCTGCGCCAGTAAACGGGCAAGGAACCTGGCTCGGGGCTTTTGCACAAGCGTCTTTGAAAGCAGGTATTCTTTCGAATATATACTTCCAGCCAGACACTTCAGCAATTCGAGCATGAACGAGTTTAATAAAGTGTTCAGATACTTCCTGTGGTTTACGACGAAGAGCCGGGGATGCATAAGTCATGATGATCTCTCTTATCTGGCATTGTGAGTTTCTCAATGCCTTCTGCGGTGCAGAAGACAGGGAGAAACCCACAACGCAGAATTTAAGAAAGAGGGCCCGGGGGCCCTCAACATTTATGCTTCAGTCGTGAAGCCATTATTCTCAAGACGCTGTATGTAGTTATCTACAAGTAACGCAGCCTGCTGGCTATTACCCTCCGCTATAGTGACTTCGCGGAAGATTCTTTCCTGAGGGCTATCATTGCTTATAACTTCACCAACACGTCCGAAAATACGGACTTTATGCATCGCACCGACTTTTTCATGTTCTACACGGTAAGTTTTTATCTGAGTCATATTTTGCTCCTTATTCCTTCATGGAGCAAAAAGACCCACCGGGGCCTTTTTGCCCCGATTGGGTAGAGTTTATTAAGAAAGTATTTGATGAACTAGCTTACTGACTTCAATAGACAATAAAGAAGTATCATCAACTGTTACGAAAGTGTCCGTTTCAAAACCAATTATTTCATCAGTCTTAATACCAACACCAACGATTTCTATTCCATTACATTTAGCCTTTTCCATAACTTCGACGATAGTAAATTCCGATTTATTCGGATAACCATCAGTTATAAGAAAAATTATTTTCCTATCGAATTGGCTGTCAAGTAACAGATCAACAGCTGCCATTAAAGCAGATCCCGTAGGGGTATAATAACCCTTACATCCAAGAGTGAATTTCGATAGAGATTCCTCAACGCTTTGATCAAACGTTTTGATAATCTCAAATTCACTTTCCTTGAAGGGAAAAACTATATTGGAGACATGCATTTTTGACAAACTTTCAGCGGCCATCGATAAAGCAAGATCTGACTTAATGGCATGAATATATCTTTCATCATTAGCCATTGACGCTGAAATATCACGAACTAATACGAGGCCAACATGCCCTCTATTTTTAGATTCGCTTTGAGCTCTGAAGACATCACGAACTCCCATTTGTGACAGAATTAATCGATTTCCATCGAAGGTAATTCCACGCTCATGAGTTTTGTTTCGGCCACGCATTTTAACCTGCTGTAAAACAGACAAGTCGCTACCGATTGAATGACTCAGAGACAAAGCCTCATTGTAAACATTCAAATCGATAAGGAGATCAGGGATATCCCATTCAGAAGCACCGAATTCGGCTTTCACGTCATCGGATACTTTTGATGCAATACCTTCAATCTCTTTAGCCAAAGCATCGTGATAATCTTCGCTATCCTCATCACTGCTAAGAAAGGCATCCAACAAATCTGCCAGTATCTCCCATTGAGCCGATGAAAAGTTACTTTCATCTTCAACGTTAGTCGAACTGGCTTCATCTGATTCACTCTCGGAAGGGTTAATCGCATCAGTATCGTCTTCAATAATGTTATCACCCGTGGGATTGCCACCGGTGGGTTCATTATTTCCCTCGTTATCTTCAGCAAGTTCTGAAGGCTCAGAACATCCCTCTTGAGCAAGATCAGCGTTATCGGAAGTATCTGCCTGACCTTCACTATCGTCCTCAGAATCATCCTCACGACTATCAGTCGACGTAAGCGATTTATCTTCTGATTCGGTATCGGTATCGGTCTCGGATTCATCATATGCCTCCTGCTCCTCCTGCTCTGTCTGCTGCTGTTGTTCCTTTGCCTCATCCCGCAGTCTCTCTAAAAGAGCCAGGGTCTTACGAGCAAGGGATTCACAGCCCTGAGTATTTTCACAACCAAGAGCATCATGAAAAATTTCCTCAACATCAGAAATTACTGGAGAAAGTATCTTTTGGGCATAGTCAAAAAACGGATCGAGGGTTTCTTTGTGACCTACCTGCTGAAGGACTTTTACTCGCAATGAGTTAAGCAGATACCACTCAATAAATAGGACAGGATTTTCCGGACGAGAAGATATATCAGGAGTCATCCTTCCGGCTTTAACCATCAGTGCGTAAGTGGCTGCAAGCCGCCGCTTTGCATCCGGATAATCGTTACCAACCTTCTCTTCCATCTGTACATCATCGAACAGATTTATAAGCCCGGTAAGACGTTTTGCCCTGCTATAAGCTTTACGTTTCTCAGCGAGGCTCTCAAACTCTGCATTCATTCCGTCATCGAAGCGTGTAAACCCTTCAGATGACATGAGAACACTATTAAAGGCGTCACTGTAAACCTCACTGACGGTATAGCGACCATGACCAGCTTCATGACAGGTAAAACCTTCAATCAGACTGACAAAGTCATCATCGCTATAATCGCCGTTTGGTAAAACACAAACTTTATTGACAGGATCAAAATACGGTCCTTTGGTATTGTCGTCTATTACAACTCTTACATCGCCTAAGCCGCTAATGACTTTTGCTATATTCTGTAAACGCTTAATATGGCGCGGCGATGATTTAAGATCTAATTTCATAGAATACCTCTTTATAAAAAAGGGGTACTCACCCAGATGGTGAAGTACCCATCTGGGGTTTTTAATAAAGCAAACAGTTACCAGCCTTTGAGCTCGATATCAAAACCATTTTCAGCATTGTCTTCCTGTTGCGAAACTGATTTCTCAGGTTCAGCTACAGAATCAGTGTTTGAAAACGTGCTGTTTTTTATATCGTTCTCTACGACAGGTTCAACCTGAAACACATTTGTTGAATCTAAAATAGCTTCAATACCTGTGTTCTGTAGCGCGTTCGGTTCTGTTTGTGAGCTTTGATTAAATGATCTGGTAATAGATTCCAACCAGTCAGTAACCTTTTGCTCTCCTGAAATAATACGCTTTAACATTGAAGCATCACTCATGAAATAAAACCACTGCTGTAACACCGCAACGTCGCGAGGTTCAGAAATGGCACCTTTAGGTAAATTATTCATTATGTGTTTTATAGCTTCTGCAAGTACTGCCGCCTCTTTATGTATAAACATGAAGCTAATGATCTTATTTTGCATTTGCTTCAGTCGGTCAATAGTACTTGAGCGCAAATTATTATTTTTACTAATTTTTTCATAAACCCTCATTGCTTCTTCTGCCAGATCTGTTATCAATTGTTCCTGATAGTAGTCCTGGGTTTCATCACCTTCAACGCTAATAGGCGTAAAAGGAATAAAGTGAGCAATATTAAATCTAAAGGATTTTATGAAATCATCTTTAGTTAATTTCAACTGATCAATCAAAGAAGACATTCTTGGGCTTCTATTTTTTTCAGCCTCAATATGCATCTCATAATTGTCTACAACGTTTTGAATACCTGCCTGAAACTCTCGTTCAATCTCTTGGGCCCCTTCCAGAAACTCTTCCATACTGGAAACTGGTAAAATCCACATATTGCTATAGCGGATGCACAAGCGTGAGCAAAGGGTTGATATTCTGCTGGTAATCGTACTTTTGAAGCTAAGGGCTTTTATGTCAATCCAACGTACTTCGCTTTTAGATACGCTTTTTTGATCCGTAATATCATCTCCATCATAAGACAAATCGATTTTATCGGTTCGACGCGATCCTTGACAGCCACTTATTTCAATTTTTGTTATAACTGCACCTTCCAGTAAATCTGGATATGATTTTGCAAAATTCTCAGAGATTTGTTTTGCAGATACTTTGTTAAGCATTGAAGTATTTAAAGTCATGGGTTTCTCCAAAAAAAAGGGGAAACCCTCCCCAACGGGAAAGATTTCCCGATAGGGTTGATATTAAAGCTTCTCTGGTGCAATTAAAAGAATACCGGGAAACTCAGCGGCAACATCATCATTGCCCATTGCTCCCTGATACATATAACCTTTTAATTCCATTTCTTTAATTAGACCTTCCATATTTATTTTACCATCATGATAAAACAATAAAGAATAGTCGTTATTCAGTTGCATAAGTCCAGTAAAATTAGTTCCGTTTTTTGCTATAGCAATGGTAGCAGCACCATCCGTACTTAAAAACGCACTAAATTCAAGATGGGATAACTCTGAGATACAAATATCAGAGGTTTCATAACAAATCCCATCTAACTCGACTTTTTTGCTGTGAAATACTCCAGCGATTTATCCTTGTCTTCGCCAAGAGAAAGATCTATAGCTTGAAGAACAAGATCGACCACATGTAAAGGTAAAGCAGAAGCAAAAGCTATTTTGAAAGTGTCAAGAAGACTAAAGGTTTTTAACGTCATCGACGTGCCAACCCAAGCTACTAATTGACGAATATCCATCACACTGTCTTCTGTACCAGAGTCATTTACTGCAATCGCTACTCTTACGAACTTCTCAATGACCTGAAAAGGCAAAGAGCTATATCGTTTAGTAAGCACATTGGTTAAAGCAACTTTGTCGGGCTTCTCCATTTCAACTATCAAGAACCGCTTTATAAAAGCTGCATCTTGACGTTGAGAAGAAACGAACCGGCGAGCGCCTCCACTCATGTTTGTGTTTGCAGTACCAATAAATCGCGTGTAGCCATTAGCAGTTATAACCTCACCACCATTAGCACTGAGTGACCAGGGCTTACGTTCAATGGGCATGTGAAGTTTTGCTGCCGTATCAGGATCGATTTTGTCCACTTCATCCAGAAGAATGAGGTGACCATTACGAAATCCCGTTACCAAATCGCTGTGTACAAAACCTGTATTACCACCATTAAGACTGCGCTCACCTTCAAGCTCATCAACTCGAATATTGCTGTTGATCTGCTTAATTGTCAGCGGCCAATTCATCATGTGGCTAATGTACATTACCATTTCAGTCTTGCCAGAACCGGACTCACCTTTAAGACACACACTTAAATCTATATCCGGACTGATAAGCAGTTTAACCACTTGTTCAAGTATTCGGGGATTTGGTATGTAGTCTTTGTTCAGCGGAGCTCGATACGAGGTTTTAGTTTTGAAAACAGGCACAGCCATCTTTGGATCCATTTCTGGAATACCAAAAAGGTCCTTTGCTAGAACTAAAAGATACTCACCTTTATCCACATAATGTTTTAACTTTATAACATCCGGGGAAAGAAGAGCTTCTAATTTTTCATAAGCATCAGAAGATGTTTCATTTAACTTCATAGCGGCATTAGACATTTTTAACTCCGGTAAAATGCAAACACCGCCCTCTGGCAGATGTTTGCCAGTGGCATTTTATTTGAGATTCATTTGGCAAATAGTTGCCATCAGTTTCCTGATTTGAGGCACATTATAACCAAGATGATTTCCCACTATTTCAAAAGCTTCAGACATGATCCATTCAAAATGATTTTCGAATATTGGATTTATTTCTAACTTGCCAAAAGCGTTTCGTTTAGTTAACAGATCACATGAAACAAGCTCGTCAAACAACTCTAATGTGGATTTAAAAGCTTTTATGTAAACATCCATAATTTCCCTGTCAGTCCATTTAACAGCCAGTTTTTTTTCTGACATTAAATAATCCTGATCAAAGAAGATGTCCCAGCCCATATCGTCATTGCAATCATGCAAAATGATTTCATCATCATTCCTGCATTCAGCTAATTTCGTGTTTTCACTAATCGAACGATGCGAATGATAATAGAGCCATGATTTTAATTCCGCTCTAAATTCACATGCATCAAGTCCATGAGATAAACAAGTGTATTCAAATGATTTTGACATATACCACCGTGTTTCAGCTTCTAAAAGTGGATTCACTGTGATATTACCATTGTCATCTTTGAAGAATAACTTTCTCCTCAACACTAGTTCTTTAATGATTTCCAAAGACTCTTCCATAGCGGATAGAAAAACAACATACACATCCTCAGGGGTCCATTCTATTACCAGACCACCCAAATCTGGGTTATATTCTTCAACCGAATATAGATAATCTGTTTCTGCTGCAAAATTAATTGTATGCAAAATCTGATTTTTAAGTAATTTGGATTTTTCATAAAGGTGATTTTCACGCCTTTCAGAATCATAATTTATCTCAGAAATGTTACTTTCATCTGATTTAAAGTTTAATCCGGACGTGTATGCATCATTTAAATGCTCTTTGGGTGAATCAACTATTTGCGTTATTTCATCTTCATCTATATCGAATATAGAAAAAAAACTAAGTTGATTACTACTTATTGCAGTAGCCCTAAATTTTTGTTTCATGGGGACTCCAAAAGGAGAAATCCCATGAAGGGATTTCTCCCCTTTAGGGTGGGTTTAATGTCAGATCTGATTAAAGCTACTTTGTCCAAAACCTTTTAGAGGTTTAGGTATGTGAGCCAACTTACTTGTTGCTACCACTCTCATGTAGTCAAGAGGATGTTCTCTCCCTTCAATCATAATAGTATCGACAACAATATAACCGGAGACCATCAACTCATCACCCTGATTTATACCAGTGAAACAGGTTGAATACATTTCAGGCGACACCTTGATTTGAACTGAAAATTCTCTCTCAGTGATTTCACCATCAACTTCTGTCTTCATCCTATTTTTGAGCTTTATTAACAAACCTATACTCTGGTCAGTCATTTTTTTCTCCACAGCACTGATAACTATCCCGGACACTTTTACTTCATTGATATATTCAAGATATGACATTTTCCGCTCCTCGATTTGTTCAAAGAGAAGCCCCGTTAGGGTTCCCCCTTAACAGGATTAAATAAATTTATTAGTTACATACATGAACGTGCAGACTACCAAACAGGCAATTCCGGCAATATGTAACCAATTTCTTGTTGGTTTAGTTGGTGCAATCGCTAAAGAGTTCTCCAACTTCTCTGTTACAAGACGTCGATTCTCTGCTTTAGCCGCATCATCTAAATATTGAGTTTCACGCTTAGCGAGAGTCTCAATTTTCGATTTTATTGCATGGTCCCATCCTTTAGTTTCAAAAACGCTTAACTCACTAAAGGTGTGCGTCATGAGATCTTCTGGGAAACCCAGTTTTTTCATTAACGGACGAATGGTATCATACATTTTTTCTACATTTTCGTAGTGGGCCTTTACTGCGACATCAAAACGCTTACGTAAAGTTAATTTTTCACGTTTGCAAATGATGTCCGAAACCCAATTTATTAACTGCTCATTTTTGAGTTCACTGGCTTTTTCAAGTGAGTAATCCAGATTATCCACGTCAAGAAATGAATTTAATCCGTATTTTTCAAACTCCTCAACAAGATATTTATCCAGTTCAGTTAAGCTTTTAAAAAGTGGTACATCTGGGGAAGCTTTAAGAAGCTTATAAGCTCCTTCGAAATCAATTTTCTTGACCACGAGCTCCACAACATCCACATGATAATAGCTTGAATAAGCAGAAAGCTTTTCGGCCAACAAAGACACAGGCTTAAGAGACTTAAGTTCAATGATATTTGGGCCGTCCTCATTCAAAATAACAATCAGTTCATTATCACGTTCTGTATATTTCATCAGAACTTCTAAGAGCTGTTTGTTTAGCGCCTTATCCATCTCTGGAATAATTTCACTAAAGGTTTGATGAAGGGCTTTACTGCGAGCTTTATTTTTAGACATTTGGGGTCACCTATATATAGTAAGAAGGAAGAAACAAATTTTTGTTTCAACACGAAGGCAAAGCCTGTCATTCATCTCCCGTAAGCTATGAACCGCCTGATTTATACTATCTGGCATTAGAAGTACGCAACAAAAATAGCCCCAGGAGGAGCTAAATTAGTTACGGTTTGGTAAATTCAGATTGCCTTTTGCAGGCATGGGAAGTGCACCAGCGACAAAGGTGACATTTTGCCGGTGGTGTCTTACAGCTTGTTTAAGCTGGCCGCTTTTCACGGCTAAATCAACGCTTAACGCGAAAGTAACTTTAAGCAAAGTTACTCAAATTTGGGAGCTGATATTTAAGCTCATTGTTTTTATACTATAGCTTTAAGCATAAGTAAATGCCCATATCGAATTATTCTGTATAAAGTGGAGAAATTCGAATATTAGCTGCTTCTTTTATCTTTTCTTCACTGCATTCTCTTAAAAAGAAAGAAGGATCACCATACCACATTACAAAAAGTTGCTTTTCTGCACGCGTAAATCCAACATAAAGCAAACGTCTTTCTTCTTCTATTGCCTCCTCCCCAACTGATCTTTTACTTGGTATCTGATCCGCATTACAACTCATTATTATTACTTTATTCCACTCAAGACCCTTTGAACCATGCAAGGTTGATAGGACTACTTTCTCTGGGCTGTATTCCTCGTCCTTCTTCCTAGGGCCTAATGACATTGCAGCAGCACGATTTATCATATTCATCCAACCAGTCTTTTCTGCCCACTGTTTACAAGTGTCTAAAGCAATTTTTGTTAAGGTTGCTGTACCTTTATTACTCCTCATCTTGATTGACGACGATTCCATCCATTTCGTAAGGTTGGCGAAACGTTTTGCTATCTCAACTTTATCAGAACTTTCCTGGGTAAAGCGCACGAAGTTTGAATGTAATGTTTTTGTTTCGAGAGAACTGTCCTCCGGGATGGCAAGGTCGCCAAAAGTAACTTTTCTTCCTCTCATACTCAATGCCACTTCATCCAAAACTGATTCCTGTTCTCCAAACAATGCCAATACTCTCTTCATTAAGCGAGGATCATTTGATTGTCGGAAAAAGGCCATAAGGCTTAACACATCGCTTGTTTCTTTTTCATCCCAGAATGATTTACCTCCGTAACGAATTACTGGCTGTTCGATCAAACTTTCTAGCTCATCCAAGTGAGCATTATTGCGGCTTAGAATTGCCCATCCATGTGGATCCTGATTTATAAGGCTTAAAATACCCTGTATCTGTTCCTCCATATCTACATATGAACGAAAAGTGACCTTTCCCCCTCCCTTTTTTGCCGAGCGTAACTCTTTGGCATAACGGTAAACATTCTTTCCTATCAGTGCTCCGGCCACCTCTAAAATTTCAGGTTCACACCTAAAGCATGTGTTTAAGTAAAATATGTTAGGTCTGAAGTGTTTTTCAAACTGTTGAAATATTTTGACTCCTCCTGAGGATCTGAAGGAGTAGATGGCCTGATCATCGTCTCCAACTATACTCGTATAGACTCCAGCTCTTGTATGCAATGCTATCCATGAGAATTGTATAGAGTCAGTATCCTGAACTTCGTCTACTATCAAATGTGTCAAATCTAACGTGCGCATTTTTCCCGAATGCATTTGACCGACAACAAATTTTGAAAGAGCATTGAGGTCCGCCACATGGTCTTTCTGGCATAACGCCTGATAGGTATTAAACAAATGGATCTGTTGTCTGTTATGCCGAACTGAAATCACATCCGTATCCATTTCTCTGCCGATAGCATCAATAACGAATTCAGCTTCAGCAAACTTCATCGTTACACCGGATTCTTTCAAAGCCCGGTGAATGACAGATCTCTGTGCTGGCCCTATCAACATCTTTCCCGGCCAGCGAATCATGTCCAGTTGCTTCTTAACGAGTCCGTGAAAAGTATCCACCAGCACCCGGTCAAGATCCTTCTTGCTCAATCGCTTTTGTAACTTTGCTGCAAGTGCGTTTGTTGCAGCGCGAGTAAAGGTCACCATCCCGATTCTTGCATATGGATACTTTTTGAGAATCGATATAACCGCTTCTATCATGGTGAACGATTTGCCTGATCCAGGCGCTGCTATCACCATATTGTTTGCGCTAGCATTCTCGATAACAGGTCTTTGCTCTTCTGTTGGCTTACCCATTTCAACCTCATTACTTCGTTTTAATAATTATACATTTTTATAAAAGCGCTTTTCTTGTGTACTGCTGGTTCTACTGGAAATCACTTTTTTTCCTTTTTTATGCAATCAGGTTGTTTGTGAAACGCGTGACTATGGAATAATGGTTCCATCTCCAAAAGACATTACAAAAAGGGCTTTAAATGAAACTTTTACGTTTAGTATCTCTGGTCTCTTCTGTCGTCATTGGTTTTTCCCTATCGGGTTGTGCCGGTGACACCGGCACTACGCCAGGCACCGCTCTGAATGCGTACAGTCACGGCCAGTACTGGCATGCTAATGCAAATGATTCTGTCGCCAAGAATGCCTATTCGTTTGCTGGTTTCGACGTTAATTTTAAGGAGCAAGAGGTTACTCCTGGAGGGGATGCCGACAACTTTCTTTCTAAGTATCTCATCAATAGTTCGATGGGCTACGTAACAGGCGGTCTAAAAGGTTTTGGGATCATGAGCCTCAGCTCTTTGTACAGTTCTTCTGACGCCGAATACATCCAGGTCAATCAATACCTAGTGTTCGTCCCCAATCCAAAAAAATTGCCTTACAATGATGAAAGTTTGGTACGTGAGGGAGCTAAGTATGTTTTTGAGCATACAAAAGCAACTCAGGCCTCATTTGGATACAACCCTGAAAAACAGAAAGCAGCTCTGGCCACATGTAAAATTGATATGGCAGTCGTCAATAAATGGAGTACCTGTGATCTGCCCTCTAAGCCTGATGCTGATGTTTTCCCTACAGATTCAATGTACAGCTTTCAGGCGATTCGCCCCGCAACAGGAACCGAAATTCCTGAGCTAAACCTTCCCGCTGGTGATTACGCTGTAATTCGTTATGTGTTCATCCCATTTAAAGGAAACGAAACAAGCGCTGATTTTTCGGGTATCATTTTCCGTTCTGATAGCCCAAATACAACAACTCCAGGGGGTGTTGCAGCCTCCATCAACGGAAAAGATTATTACCTCTTTACCGGTGAATACGGTAAAAAAGGCTTCCCAGAAAAAACATTGAAAGCCAAGTAATTAAAAAAGGGGCCTAACGGCCCCTTCTTCAATATTTCGGCAACTGCTTGCCCGTAACCGGATCCAGCGTAGTTGAACCTACCTCACATATGGCCGGTCGAGGTAAATAGCTACAATCTACATTTTCCTCTTTTATAGCCTGAGCATTTTCTTGTCTGGCCTTTATCATATTTTCTTCACCGCCCATTGCTTCCTTGGTACGTTCTGATGGAAGTTGATAGTTCTCATTCTGGAATGGTAAGTTTTCCACAATTGATTCTTCGGAGAATTTTGAATATTGATCAGGAACTTCTCCTACCTGAACTGCATCATTAATCCACTCCGTCAGATCAATTTTATCGAAATCCAGTTGCTGTATTTGCTTTATTGATAGCCCCACGCAATTAGAGGCGACAGGGTCTATTCCTAATTGCGGATAAGCTTGTTGCATAATAACGCGTGACAACATGGAATTATAACAGCACATGTCTGTTGCTTTTTTAACGCATTTCTTTGTGAAACCAACATTCAGATATTTGACGCATCGTTCCGTATCTAATGTAAAACAGGATTTTTGATTCTTATGAATAGAAGCTTCCATCTCTTTCTGGTCGCATGCTACCAACATTTCTAAAAGCATTTTAGTGACCTGATAGGCTGTATAAATCCAACCGATCACGTTTAATGCAAGCATAAAGTTTTGAACCGCAGCCGAGAAGACAACCTCTCCTCCGGTAGTAGCAACGTTCTTAAAGACAAAGTCACGAACTGTATCTGGTAGCAATTCGTAGGCTTTCTTCATTGCCATCTGCTTAAGCTGACCTATACCGAAGCTGGACATTGTTTCCTGTGCCAACTGGCCAGCACCTCCTGCCCCTCCAGAAGTTGCGGAAGACCCAACTGCCCTGCTTAGATTACCAGCGACGTTTTCATATACGCTCGTTAAGGAGCTCGTGACGTTGTTCCACATTTGCCCTACTGTTTTACCAGCTGATGCAGTCCACTCTCCGACCGCATTAGACATAGAAGCCCATGTACCTGTATCACCGCCGGTCCATTTTATTAGCTGAGCATTAACTCTGGTCCAGTTTGTGTTTCTGATCATAGATCCGGCAAGCATGATACCTTCAAGTGCTCCTGCGGTTCCCTGTGGTGCTTCGCAGCAGTCCGTCTTTGCCAGGCCATTTACAAAGCCTACTGAACGACCACACCATTCAGGTTTTCCTTCAAAGACGGAACATGAATTGGCATCGTTAGGGTCTTCGCATTTGGCTTCGCCCTGCATGTACTGAACCATGTTTGAATAAGCCGCAACTTTTCCAAAATCGTTGTTCTCTTCCTTTGGCCCAGTTTCGCATGTTCCACCTGAACATGGGATCATGCCAACACAGGCATTTGTAGAAGATTCAACCTCCCGAACTACATCCTTCCCTCTGTCACAGGTGTATTTCTGTTCATACATGTAGCAACTGTTAGTGCCCTCATCGAACCAACCCTCTGCACATGTTTGTTTATCGAGTACACATGCTGCATCATTTTTATAAGCACTACATGCATCAGGCATACTCTTTATTTCTTCATAGTTGTAACAGAGGTCCTTTCCATTAGCGTCTTTCATAATTTTTCCACTAGCGTCATAAGAGCAAATTTTGTCTTTGGCCAATGGATCACAAAAGTAGCCTTCAAGGTTTGTCTTCCAGGTAAGAAATCCTTTATCACCTTCATACAGAGGCTTTGCCAATGAAAGCACGCTTTCCGGAAGCCGTTTTGTGCCAACATCCATATCTTTAAACCGATCGAAACGGCAGAATGTATTCGGAGCTTGTACAGCATCGTAACAACCAGCTGGTTCCTGGACGTGCTTATCTTCGAGCTTCATATTTTCAAAAGTCAGCTCAACCTCAAAATACCCTTCACCCTTCCCACCAACCCATACTCTGGATGCCATTGTCACTTCTCGATCAGGCTCCTCATACACCGATTTTCTGACCTTATCAGTCACATCGTAAACCTTGTCGAGTTTCCACGATTTTTTTAACTCCCAAGATCCCTTAGGAGCCGGATAGTCACTTTCTCGATATGCACCATCTATGTGAGCAAAAATCTGCGTGCCATCAAGTGTTACCCGCATGTGGTCATCCCACTCCGCGTTAACAATCTTTGCTGAGGCCAATTTTGCATCCGGATGGAATTTTAATGTCAGTTCGTTATCATATACCCCGTCACTCCAGTAGTTGTCATCACGGCGACCAAACCATATACGCACACAATTATCGCCGCACATCGACATGTCTCCGTTTCCGCCTGAAATGTAAACAGGGACTGAAAAATCACGGGTTATCGTGCAGCTGCTGAAGTTATCTTGCTTAGGCGAGTTACAGTAGAACTCTTTGTAATCAGGATAGTGTGTGGTTACTGTTTTTTTAGAGGTCTCAACATTACAGTTCTGAAGCCAGTTTCCAGTACCAGCAACAGCATTTGTTATCTCATTTCTCCCCGCAGTAAACATGGGATCGTTAGGCTTTATAGATGATGCCGGGTTGTCCTTGTTAGCATTTACGAGGGTGCGGTAGGCAACGCCATCATAACTTTGAGCATCAAATAACTGGCTTTTCCGATTCTTTATATCGTTTACAAAGCCATCCTCATCCCCATAACGATCTGCGGCATTGAACTTAATATCGCTGTGCTTTTGCTCTGAGCTGAAAATCTCTCCGGTATTTGTTTTGGTTCCAGGAGTAGTATTGGGATTACTGCTTATACCAATGTTGCCATTAGCATCCCGAGAGAGCAGCTTTGCCCCTTCCTTGGTATAGTTTGAATTGATTGTCCCTCCAGACATACTCGGCAGTTGTACGGCGCTACCAATGGACTTTCCATCGGATGCGGCATTTTTCATGACACTTTCATTTGAGTTCCCTGCCCCATACTTTCCGAGATTAAGATTAGCGGATTCGGCTTTACCCACGTATTTCTCGGTGATCTTCCCACTGACATTCTCGCCTGAATCCGCATTCTTGTACTTCTCAACAATGTCCTGAGCACTGGTTGTCGCATTGCGATTTGCGTTAGGATTAGCAAGATTAAAGTTACTTTCGAGCTGGTCAAATATAGCGTCTGCCGCATAAATACGAGGAGTCATTACCATATTTATGAGAGAGATATAAAAAGCCCAACTCATAGTATTGGCAATCATTGATGCAATAATAGTTGAAGCTATCGTTTTTCTAAGTTTCATTATTTTTACCCTTAGAAATCAAGCGCCTGGTATATATCTGACGCAACAGTCATTGTAACGCCACAACATATAGACATAATTATCATTGCCTATTTTTTTGCGCCCACCTTTAAGGGTTGACCAGTCATGTACCGAATCACCAAGACGATGACAGCAATCCGGCCCTTTCGCCTCAGGAGTTGGGAAAAGCATTGAAAGCCGATACTGGGAACGAGGTGTAAAGTATTCCCACGTTTTCTCACACATTGCGTCTGCTCCCATCGTTCGCATCAGCATTCCCTGGCGATGTAGTTTAGTCAGAAGACGCTGGGTTATCAGTGAACTCGTCCTTACAGCGTCATCATTTGCGTAAATGTGGCCGGTTAATGGATAAAGGTTGCCATCGCATCCGGCACAAAAGTATGCAGCGAGATTATCCTTTCCTGCTGTTACTGCTACACAGTCAGCAGCGCACACCATTGAGGCAATTGGGTTTGCAAAAACTACTGCCTCTGGATTCAGGACGAGTGTAAGCAGATCACTTTCCCACATAGGGTCCACTTCGCTTATATAGGTCAGGCTGGCATCTATATAGGGTTCAGCAGTGCACTCGCCAATAATCAGTAATTTGAGCATTGTCATGATTGGGAACTCCCAAAGATGAACATCGTAAAATCCGGCTTCAGTTGCTGTCATTGGCTGATTTGTGTTGCTTTTACCAATATCAAACTGCGATTTTTGAAGCATCGTGCCTTCAAGAAAGGGGCTGCACCAGGGGCTCTTTACAACTTCAACAATCTTCACCGGCTGAAAGAAGCTCAATTGCCAACCTATTTCCGGTACGCCGTTCTGATCTGTGCAGTAGCAACCCGGACGTGAAGGAGCAGCACCTTCTGGAGCTGCCCCTATGCCCATTATCCTCATGGGAAAAATGCAGCTCCAACAGATATTCTTAATCAAGCCCTGCCACACTCCAGCTGACTGACACATAGCCCCAGGGACTCCAGCATCTGCTGCCATAGCCATACCCGGTATAGAAAGCGAAAGCATAACTGCTACAATGAACTCTAAAAGTAACTTTTTGAATTTTTTCACCATCATGCTCACTTGGATGTAATAAATGTTGCAACACTTTCGATATAGTCGACGGCTTTGGTAAAATAACTTCTCATCTGGTCCGGATAATTTAGCGTCAGCCATGTTGCAAAGAGAGCGCCTATAATAAATCCGAGTTTCATCTTATTTTTCCTCTGAAAGATTTGGGGCTCCGATACCACGGACTTCTGCCTCGCTAAACAGGGTGATCCGGAATTTATCTTGGTCAGTAGTTATAAGCGCAGGTGTGTTTTTAATCTGAAAGCGTGAGATGATCTGTTCGTTAACTTTAAACACCTTACCGTTAAATTTTTCACGTAAATCATTTAGGTGATCCCATCCATTATCTTTTTGGATACGGGTAAACATTGGCATTACTTTTCCACTACCCAGACGTTGTCGATACTGCTGCTCAGCCCATACCAGCTGGCCCGGATTGAGTGGATCGAAAATTATCATCGTCAGGTTTTGAGGAAATCTCGAAAGTGGATTAATCAACTCACCGGCGGAAGCTATTACACGGCCCTGCTTATCTTTTACGTCCTGAGTGACCCTCACTGTAGGGTCAATTAAAAATTCTTTGTGTTCCTGGGCAGGAGGGAGGTCGACCATCCATTGATTTTTCCATGTGTCAGAAACGGCCCTTTTTTTTGCACCTTCCCAGTCATATTTTTGTGCACGTTCTTCCAGTTCTTTAATGATGCTCTTTTCTTCAACGGGATAAGTGGTACCAGCAACCGGGAAAATATCCTGATCGGGTTTTTTAGCAAGTTCTCGCTGAAAAAACTCAACGTTGAAGGAGCCTACCATTTTTGCAAAACGAGCTTGCTCCCTAGAAATAATTGTCGGTACTTGAGTTACTTGATACTGACTGAAGCTATCAGGATCAATTGTAATCAAAGGAGATTCAAATTTTCCTTTGACAATCATTTGGTTTATTGCTGCCTGTGTCTCTGGTAGCCGAGTAGTTCCTTTCTTTAGACCATTGAAAACTACACGAGCTTTATGCTCTGAGGCCGTACGTAGAAGGTCTTCCAGTACATAATCCGGCAAGCTAAATGAAGCAAAGATCGTTATTCCATTTTCAGTTGATAGTGCTTCTTCACGTGTGCTATCCATTTTTCTTTCGAAGTCAGCAGCTGTGATGCCCGAGGAACCAAACAATTTTTCGATATTTTTAGATTGTCCTCGCATGACTTCCGGCTTATTTTCCGCAGCTTTCAGAGCCGCTTCATTAAGGCTGGCGTTTTCTTGAATTTCATCACGTCTTCTAATTATATCGTTGACAGCTTCAGAGTTATTACTTTGGGCCCTGATAGCCTGGGTATGGTCTATAACTGCTTGAACACTATCCGCATTCATACCGGGGACGTAACCACGGTTTATTTGCTTGCTCAGGTCCTGGTTTTTTTGGAGTGCTTCAGCTTGCGCTATGTACTTCTGCACATCTGGTGATTTTAGCGTAGCATCAAGGCTAAGAGCCCCATCTGGCTGCTGTGCACCTTTAGCCTGTGCCCCAAGCCCTTTTGCTTGCTGAGCGATTAGGTCAGCATCATGTTGATACTCAGTGCTTGCATTTGTATTACTTAAAACTGCACATAACGCAAGTCCAGGAAGTATTGGTAAATATTTTTTATTTACATTAAAAGATCGCATATGTTTTCCCAATTACTGAATTCAGCTTTACTGTTCCCCAAAAACGGGAATCCCATGAGTGATCGGTTTGCCCAATTAGGAAAACTTCGCCTTCAGGAATTATCAATTCTTTTTCAATCAAAATGGACGGAATATTGTATTTCTTCGAAATACGACGTGCATTAGCTTCAAAAAATTTGTCCCCGTTATAAACCCCATCCATTGTTACTTTAAGTTTGTCACCGCCCACACCGGCAACAATTTTTATGACTCGTTCATTTTCTGGGATAAAACGTACCGATTTCGGCATGTTAAATGCTATGAGTTCACCAGTTTTAATACTTTTATCCGAATGATCAATCATATAAAAATCAGCAGGCAGGCACCCATTCAATAAACCGTATCCAAATGTATAACGGGTGAAAAAGACACACATAACGAGAATCAGCAATAAAATATTAAGGGGGACATACCAATCCAGTATAAGCAGCCCTCTCTTTTTAGGTATGTAGTCGCTCATATTTTTCTCACTGGCACTGAAGAATATTTTTACTAGGCAGATGCACCTCTATCCAAGTAACTATTATCCATGTTTTTCAACGCTCGGAAGTCTGCAAACTAACCTAATATTCACCTATAAGAATGTTAATTCCTCAGCATGTATACGCAGCTTTGTTAGCGGCCATGAAAGATGCCTTTGGAGCAAAGTTACTTTCCGACATTAATTTTTCAAAGGTCCAATTATTGGGTATAAAAAAGCCGGGACATAATGTCCCGGCTTTATATTTAAAAATTAACTACTCACTGCTTGGTATTGATACAGTGTTTTCAGACTTACTTGCCTCTTCAGCCGGTCCGAAAACTGTCACGTGCTGTGTTGCAAAGTCTCCACTATCATCATAAGCAATTACTTTTATGTCCTGCTTACCACGGTTAAGGTTTTTAGAAAGTGTAGCCGTACTACCGAAAACGTTCCTTAATTCGCCGTTGATGAACCATTCATATCTAACCATTTTTCCATCAGTATCATCACATTTATTGGTAAAGCTCCAGCTTAGGTTGGTTTCCGTGTAGCTCAATGTACAATTAGGCACTGCGTTTTTAACGACATCAAACTCAACAGATGCTGAACCTCTCTGTCCAAGTTTACTAACAACATCAATTGTAATCTCGTATTTCTTTTCTTTTAAACCCGAGATCAGTTGAGCCCAATAATTTTTGCCGCTGGGTATTACTTCACCGTTCACCTTGTATGTGACCGTATCTATCGAGTCCGCCGAATGAGATAGCTTGATGTTTGACCTTAAGGTTACATCGAGTGGAGCTCTCATATATTTGTTAGAGAACTTGGGTGTCATCTCAACGTTCATTGGCGTTTGTTCATCGACAACAAAGGTATTTTCGATACGCTGTTCATTGTTTCGGTTATCTTTGAAAACAACCATCAATGTATATTTGCCAGGATTTTCAATTGTAAATTCTTTGGTGTCACCTTCATCTTTAGTGATTACCAGATTCTCTTTGTCGTAGATCCATTCACGGGAATAAGTAACACCAGGATAGTCTCCATCCTTAATACCGCTCAACGCAACGCGTAGGGTGGTCGGTGCCATGTCGTATTTAAGTTTGGAGCTTATTTTCATCTCGGGAAATTTATAAACCCACGATTTGACAGAAACTCTACGGGTAGAAACCGTATTCTCCTTATTGTCCGCTAACCATGCACTGTATTCAAAAGCAGCATATCCCTGTTTATCCAACATTTGCTCAGTAAGGGTAACAGACAGTGAAGAGCCCTTAAATGTCTGGCCATCCGGTGTTTTCCATTCTTCAACTACGTTATTACCATTCTGGTACTTACTGTTAGGGTTCGTGAACTTACCTTCCAAAGTAACTTTTTGACCAACCTCTACCTTTGAAACCCCCGTTACCGAGACAGAAAGGCGCTTGGGTTTTGCGGCTGCCAACCGAGCAGACGTTTCCTTCCATGAAGACTCCTCTGCCAGTTCATCGGAATCAAGGTAACGCATCCGGGCATAAATCGTAGACGGTAGGGTATCAGCTGAAGCCACAGTGTAAGTTGTATCTCCCTGCACCCAGTTGACTTTATCCTCTGACCAGAGAACCTCAGCGGTGCCTGCTGGTATAGGTTCATCGTTATCAAGCAGGGTTACAGGTATATCTGAGCCCTGAAGAATGTCTGTAACATCTATACTGAGCTTAGGCTGCTTGTAGGTAACTACCGTTAAGGCATCTGTGTAGGAAATCTTGGATGTGAATTTATTAGTCATTTTTGCCCTATAAAGCCACTTTCCTACTTCTGTCTTTTTGATACTTACACTTCTCTTTCCGGTCATGTCGGAAAGCATGGTCCAGGTTTGACCATTATCAGAGGACTGCTGCCATTCGGTGGGGGCGAGTGCATCAGAGTTAGCCGTACTGGCAGATTTGAAGCTTACCAGAGTACTAAGTGGGATCCTTCCGATAATAAGGCTTTTCGACAGGTTACCCTCCAGTTCCTCACCTTTATAGATTCGAATGCCTACAGCACTGGTCTCACGTTTCATTTCAAAATCAGAGAATGGCGATCTGACCTTAGCCACACCAACCAGACGCATATTACCCAGATCCATATTTTCAATTTTAATCTTGGTTTCGACAATGCCCGCATCATTGACCGGCAATGCTTCAGTCAGCGCAGTTCTTTCGTATGTAGTTTTATAACGGCCTGTTTCTGGATCTTTGCCGTATACACTTTTTTGAGAGTATATCGTGACGTCCCATTCTCCCATTGTTTTACGGTCAAATGCACTTTTACGTGTGGAGTTGTTATAACGCCCCACTGTTACCTTTAAGGGCACTTCAAGAGATGTGGCTGTTTTTTTGTCATCCACTTCCATCGATGCTCGAATATTGAAATCAGGCACCGTATATACGTTGAGGGTGTCTGTAGTTCTTAATTCTGGATCCTTTGAGTATTCTACAGCTATGTCAAAGACGTTCTTTGTCCACAATGGTGCAGCAGCAACCTTGACCCTTTGTACAAAGGTCGTTGCATCGTTGTTTGAGGAACGATTTTTAAATGACGTTTTGACAGCCTCAGAGCCGTTTTGAGAGACGATCATCGTAACGTCAGCTGGTACCACCTTCGCTAATATTCGAGCGGCCTCCCCCCCGGTCGTATAAGCCAGAGCAGTGTTCGGATTGATGCCTGCTATGACTTTATTCTTTTTGTAAGAGATGATCGGGTTGTATGGTAATTGTGTGGTCAGAGTACGGCGATTCCTTGCGGAAACCGCTTTAGAGCCCTTCCCGTTAATCATATAGACTTGATAGTCGAGCAGATTCTCACCTGTTTTATTAAAGAATCCAGTTAGACCCGGGGTACGTCCTTTAAAATAGAACTCCAACCCATCAGGGACATTGTTCCACTGAGGGTAGCATGCTGTAACATCTGATTTTTCCCCATACCAGGCGAGGTAAGCATTCGCATTTTCCTCTGTGGTAAACAGAGTGCATTTATCACCAGCTGTTTGACTAAGCAGGTCCGTATACTGACGTACGCGCGAGTAAAGAGTTACGTTTTTTTCCAGATTCTTAAGAGTGAATCCAGTAGGTTGATAAGTGAACACGGTACTGAAATTTACGTTTTTTCCATAAAGGTTTTCAGCCACCACAGTAATCTCGTGATCCGAATTAACTGCTAAATCGTCTCCAACCGGCAGGTAGTAAATACCTTTATAATTTGTAGGTGTTAACGAAACTACTTTGTTGTCTATTGTTACTGATTTTATGTCAGCAACCCCAGCCTGCCCCTGGAAAGCTGCAACGATAATCTCGTTCAGGAAGTATACGGGTGCTCGTTTAGTTAATACCTGCCCATCTTTGAGAACCATAAGCGTTGGGTTATCAGACAGCATCAGTTTGCTTTCAGGCTCAGTGTACGTAGAAGAGTTTTTGCTCGTATTTTCTACTGTAAAAGTCGCTGCGTAGGACCCGTTTATAAGATCCGTTAAGTCAAAGATATAGAGGTACTCATCACCGACTTTTTGAGGTCCACTTACCGGCTGTAAAGTTCTACGTAAAGGGGTTGCCCAGGACTGTTTGAAATCAATCTCAGTGCCATCATCTAAAGTCACTTTAGTCGTCGGCTTAAACACGCCATCCGGAGTCATAGTGAGCGACATAGCTGTTGGGAGCCACCATTCACCTTCTGTTTCTTGCTGGGGTACCTTAACGGCCACAGCAACGGTTTTGGCTCCGGTATAGATGTCCTGGCCACCTACTTTGATTGTTTTAGCCTCATCGGTAAAATTCCAAAGTGTATGGTCTACTACAGGAGGCCGATAATCCCAGTTAACAACAAGCTTTTTGGATTCAGGAGGTGCGAAATAATTATTCTTAGAGTTTGCTGTAATTGTGATATCACGTGAACCCAAAAGTTCATCTGTATCACTGGCCTTAATGCTTCCAACTTCAATGGTACAGGAAGTTCCGCCAATAGGTACTTCACAGGCGGAGCCTGAACCTATTGAGATGTATTGAATATAATTGCGGGGTTCAACAGAAACAGCGATATCTTTGATCGCTTCATCCTTTAAATACGATTTGAAAGAAAAGCCGTCATAGACTAATCCGTTCAGGGATGATTTAAGACCGGTGATAGTTGGTTTTACCGGTGCCACACTTTTGATTGAATATTCACCTTTTACTATTTCAACTTTTTTCCGTTCAGAACCAGAGAAGTAAGAAATCTTGTAAGGTAGTTTTAAATCACCGGTGGTGTTGGGAACGCCTGAAAGAGTGAAGCCGTTAGAAGTTAATCCCAAGGTATTGGGTAACCACTCAAAAAAACAAACGAGGTTATCAACAGAGGAAGTCGCTCGATCATCAACCGTTACATTACAGGCTGTGCCTGCACCTGAGGCAGTGATAGTGTTAGAATTAACGTATGCAACAAAGTCGCCCGGCCCCGGGTCAAAGGATACGGCTGGCAAATCAGCCTGTAGCTTTCCTGAAATCATAATCGCTTCAGCATAGACCGCTTTAATCGGAGCAATTAAAGAAAACAACAGGGCTAAACCTAAACCTGATTTTCTCATGACGAATACCTGTTTTTCTGAGCAAAATTAAACTCACTTTACGATGAAAAACAGAAATATCCGTTCGTATAACATTTAAAAAAACCTGTATTTTTCCGTATATTCCGTATGTTAATGCGCTATTTTGAATTCTTGGCTTCAGATAAGCGAAGCGCGGTAATTATAGACTCGGAGCTTACCCAGGGCGTTTTTTGAGCAAGATATCCAAGTATGTAGAGGCCAATTTTAACGCAATCCATTTGTGAGACGGGGACCATGTGCATGAAGGGTTTTAAGCCATCTTTATCGACTGGAACTATCCCTGCGGATAACAACAAACCGCCCCTCTCGTTTGGGGTAACGCTTATATTTTTGTATACGACGTGGCCATGATGTGAGGTTTTCCTCTTATCAATCTTTAAAGTATGCATGATTCTAAGAAATACAGATGCCATCTGCATAACTTCATTCGTCGACAATTTTAGAAGTACAGAACGGTTTGAGCCCCAGTCATAATCTTTTTTTGCGTTCCTTGGAGCGACGTGCAATGTAAGATAATAATTATCAATCTCATTTGAAAAAGGTGAAGGTTTTGATGAGCTAACATCTTCATTGTTCATCTCAATGACAAGGGCTGCATCCTGACCAAATGCTTTAACATTATGGTTTTTAAGAGCGAAGTCTGAAGTTGCCATATAAAAAGTCACTTTTGATAAAACCACATACCGCCTAATGATTCATCATCGGCAAGATGCTTGAAATTTGATAGTGTAAATCCTGTTTTGGTTTCAGAAATCACCAGGCTGTAAGATGCCGTATGTACAAGGCGAGAATTGTTTAGATCAAGATCATCACAAAAACCAGGGCTTTTGACGGGGTCAGCCTTTTCAACAAAAGTTACTTTTGAAGCGATGCCGTTGATCACGATTTTCTCGTTATCAGCAATTTTAATGTTTAAAGAAGGCGAGCTTTTATCACATGGCAGGAAGAGTGATGTCTTTTTAAATGTGTTTCCAGTGAAGTCCAAAAGGTCAGGTTTAACCGGAACATTGTTTAGGATTTTATAAACTCCAGCAAATGCACATAACACAACAAAACCAGATAAAACATATCTAATCTTAGACTTCATCCCCCAGTTCCTCTCCTAAAAGTTTTAACGCGCTTACGCACATAAGCCTCAACTGATACAGTAAGTTATCAGCGGTTATTCCACCAACGAAGGTAACTGTACGTCGTATTGATGCTCCGCCAGGCTCGCACTGGATATGGCCAATACCAGAATCACGGAGGAAGTCATTTTCTGCACTTACAAGGTCTGACTCTACAGGTGGAATGATAACTTCAATGAGTATTGTATCAACTGGGGCCCACTCCCAATCGAACTTAAGAGAGGAAATTGGGGATATAGAAACAAGAAGCTCATCAATATTAAAAATTACGGGTTTTATTCCCATAACCTCAGACTGAATGAAGTGGCTTTCTACCATAACTACCGGAAACTCTGAAATAGTCAGAACTCCGATTAACTGGTCTCGGCGTAAACCATGTATTAGTGAGTTGCGAGATAGCATTCGATCAGCCTTTATTATAATAATCAATCATTTGGGACAAGGACAAAAGGGATTACAGAAACGAAGATTCTACATGAACATCGTTGTCAGTGACCTTAGGTCCATCGGGTATAAGGGTATCAAAAAATCCTTACATAACCATTAAACCACAAAGACTTTTTACGTAAAATAATAATTAAGTACCAGATTTATTAAGATAATTCTTAGGTTTTTTACAAATTTAGGAAAAATCCGCACTTCCTGTAACAGCATCCAAATTAACCTAAAATACCGTTTCATTAACAGTAATTTTACAGATTCAGCTGAAGCCTGAGTTTATTATAACAAAAAAAAGGCCAGCAAGTATTTATATACAGTTAACTTAAACGTGTATAAAGTGTACTAAAGCAGATGGATCTGCTTTTTTTTCACCCCAA
>NZ_JBMKHA010000025.1:0-63983 GCF_049238365.1 Enterobacter cloacae complex sp. IR53030 | reverse complement strand
CCGATAGCGGTGATCTGGAAAACCTGCGCTGGGCTGGTCAGCGCGATGACGGTACAGCCGTTACGAATCAGCGAGCCAGCTGCAGTGAAGTTTGTTCCCGTACCTGTAAGGGTATTTCCGCTGATGGCAATAGTGCCAGTGGTATAAATCATATTATCTCCAGGTAATAAAAAACCCCGCCGGAGCGAGGTTGATTTAATTAGGCAGTGTATTCAGACGTACATATCGGGCAGAACCGGAAGGCTGAGCGACGTCACCGTGTTATTACCGAAAATGGCATATTGCTCGCGCCCAAGATATTTTCCGCCCTGAACTGAAGCGTTGCCGTTCTGTATTTTTATTCCGAACATTCGATATACATACATGCCGTTTACCGTATGCACCATTAGCCCAAACCTACCCAGCGGAACATATCCGTTACCGATGCTCACGGCACTTGTCGAAGGGGTCCAGAGTTGGTTGAGGTATACGAATGGTCGTTTTGTGGTTGAAAAGGTGCAGGCCCCTGCAGCATTAAAAATATTGAGGCCGGTACCCGGCTGCGGCGCTACGCCACTGGCAAAAATAACGATGTCTATCGTGCCGGTTGCGGGAGCATCATCGTTCGTGGACGGAGGGCTGAAGAACCTGACCGTGTTACCGTCGAAGTCAATCGTGTTACCACTGTTACAGCGCCCGAAAACGACGTACTTCGACTTGTCGTATCCTGCTATCGTCGGAACCGCCCATCCTCCGGTCGGAACACTTACGGTCCCCTTCCAGATACACTGCCCTGACTGCGTGGCATTGGTTATCGAGGTGAAGTCAGTACTGTCGCTGATAAGCAGGCCCACCCCGCTTCGCTGACCTGTCGGAAATATCTGCCAGACACTACCGGGAAACGTATAGGTGCTATCTCTTTCACTAATGCCCAGAGCCTGCATTCTCGAATTCTGCGTAACCCTGCCACCAGAGATGGTTATGGAATTCATTTTATGCCACAGCCCCGCATCAACATAGGCAGTCGCATACGGTATAAACAGCACCTGCGCACCTGAAACATAACCAGCGATGTCCACATACTTTGCTTTCTGGTAGCCAGTGTCAAAGCTGCCACCAAAAGACGGGCATCTCAGGCCCGCTGTTATCTCCATACGCTTTCCGCCGTCATTAAGTTCTATCAATAATCCTGTCGGCATCTTATGTCCATGTCCCCAGTACAATCCGGCCACCACCAGGAATATTAATGGTTACGCCATTACCATTAATCACCGTTGTGTTGCCGGAGCCATTGAAAGAAAAATTACCGTTTGTGGCGTAAATCGAGCCACGAACGGTCACATTATTGAACGTCGCGTAGCCAGACTTGTTGATGTGCCAGCCAACATTTCCGGTGCCGTCCCATGTTGAAGACTGAATATAGCTGCCGATTTTGGCATTGCTGATGGTACCGTCCTGGATGAACGTATCCCGGATGAAGGTCTGTCCGTTCTGGATTACGAACGGCAACGACACCGCCCCACCAGCCTGCGCCATTACCGCGAAACGGTCAGCCACAAACAGCACCTGTGATTGCATGCCGGATGGAGTATTCTGAACACCAATCCCCATCCCTGCTGCATACTGATTACCATTAGAATCAACAGCGACCTTGATGCTGTACATCGCATTCAGGTTGTTATTGATGTCCGCTGATACCTGGCTGTTCTGGACAATCGCTGCAGACTGACCGTTAACCGTGATCTTTAGCGAATTGATTTGCGTAGCAGACGCCTGGGTAAAATCAGCAAGTGTCTTCGACAAGTCAGTGGCATTCGCCGTGTTCCCACCGGTGCTGGAATCCAAAACGCGCAATGACTCAGAGACAGCTTTACTGGCGTCGGCCATCACATTGTCTACTCGATCGATACTGGCTTTGTTATCTCCATATTGGACGCTCAGGAGGTTGCGCTGGTTAACCTGCGCCAGCGTACTCGTTATTAGCGCGATAGCATTGTTCTGAATACCGCCGCTGGCCTTATCAGTTTGTGCACCCAGCTCTTCCAGGCGTGATGCCATTGAGGAATCGAGGTCCGTGACAACCTGGCTAAGGTCAGTGATTGATGCTGTATTCTTAGCACCTACAGCAGCTGCTGAATCAGCTTTGTCAGATGCAGCCTGAGTGGCTGCAGTCAACTGGCTTACCGCCGAAGCGCGAGCTTCAGTTTCCGTTGCTAACGCCTGGCGAACTTCAGTAATACCCGCTTCATTCTGTGCAGTTTGTGCCTCAAGACGAGTAACATCCGTGACGCGGGCTTCCGTCTCAGTGGCGATCACCTCCCGGAGCTGTTCGAATGTCGCAGAGTTAGCCCCCTGCTGCGCAGTCTGGCGCACAACAACATCAGCAATAGCCAGGGCGTTGCCAATGATTGCTTCTGCTGTCTGCTTATTCGAACCTACTGCTGCTGCCAGACCATCGGCGTTCTCCTTAATCGCATCAGAAAGTTCGACCAGTTTCTCGCTACTTTCTACGGCACTCTCTATCAGATCCTTGAATACCTCAGAATCTTTAATCTCCTCCAGGATCTCATCGGTGATGTCGGAAACATCGATGCTGGCCTGCCCGCGCACCCAGTCGGTGTATCCGGACTCGTTGCCGCTACGGTCCACCAGCTGCGCGCGGTACCAGAAAATCTGCCCTGCCTTCAGCCCCATCTGCTGATAGAGTTTCTGGGGATACGGCACCGACGCCAAAAGCATTGGATTTGCCCCATCTACTGAAGCGCTGTATTGCAGTTCCGTGCTCAGGGTGTCGGCGGTATCTGCGGGGAAACCCCATGTAACGTTGATCCCAAATACAACATCCTCTGTTGCAGTTAGTCCGACAGGTTTGGGCACTTCACCGGTGCGGCCGGTAAGATGGGTCAACGCAGACGTGGCCCAAAGGCTGGACGCTCCCCCAGAGTTAATCGCACGGACGCGCACAAGGTAATCGCCCTCGAAAATGCCAGGCACTTCGATATTTCGTAACCCGGTTTCAGGCACGTTTACCCATTCGTTATTTCCGCGCTTCCACTGTGCCCGGTACGCTATTACGTCCGACTGCAGTTTGCCGTCTTTATCAACTGGCGCATCCCACGAGGCGGTTAGCGTGGCCACGCGCTGCCCCTGGCGAACCGCATCATAGCTCGATACCATGATGTTGGTCGGCTGGTTCACGAGCCCGGTCGGAATCAGGCTTATCGGTGGAGTATCAAGACGAGCGTTGTTATCAACGGCGTCGTATTTCGACGCGTTATACTCCGCACCGGTAATGGTGAAGGTATTTTCCTCATCATCAAATTTTAGGTTCGTTACCCGGAAATACTGTAGGCGCAGCTGACCAGCATCAATTACGAACACGGCATTAGCTAATGGCGCCGCCGTGAACGGCGTGGACACGATCAGCTGCGTGCCATTTACGGCCTGTATCACCCGGCTTTCAACGGTACCGCCCTGGGTGCGAATCATCAGCGTATCGCCCGCCACCGCACTGGTGCCCCGGTCAGTGGTCACGGCCTTAAGACCCGCGTTATACCCGGTGATACGCCCGCCGTAAACGCGCCCTGACAGGCGTTCATCTGCAAACGCAAATACGGTGCCCGGCACGAATACAAAGCCATCAAGTCCAGTCTGAAGCGTGATAATGCGGTCAAGGGAGTTGGAATACACCGCCCACCCGCCACGCCGCTGCGCCTCGCTCTCACGCGTACAACCGATTGCAGTGATTTGTGTCTGCTTAAACTTGAACTGCTTCACCAGTTCCGGAAACATCACTGCCGTGGTGCGGTCCTGGTAGTGGTTATCCGGATCGCTGAAGTTAATCAGCGCGCTGGAGAATCGGTTTTTCTCACTGCCACTTGAGTACACTGGCTTACCCACCACTGATGCGCGAGTGAGGATCTGCAACTTCGTAGTGTCCGCCGGCATGTCAGAGACAACATTGAACATGTTGTTGCCCCAGAAAGTCATTCCGTTGAAGCCCGCGGCAATATCTTTAATCACCTGCCAGGCATCAGCCTGGGACTGGATGTAAACGTCAAACATGAAGCGTGGCTCGGTACCGCTTCCGCCTTTCCCGTCGGGTACCTTCTGGTCGCAGCGCTGGGCGATGCGATAGAGCTCCCACTTATCGAGCATTTCTGGCGTCACGCGGCGCCCAAGACCGAAGCGCGGCTCAGTCAGAACATCGAACCATATCCACGCCGGGTTATTCGTCCAGCCCCATTTAAACGTCCCGTCCCATGTTCCGCTATAAGTCCGCGCTACTGGATCATAGTTCGAAGGGATTCGGATGATGCGCCCCTTCGGCATGCAGGAAATCTTAGGAATGTTGTTGAATGACTTTGCGTTAAAGGACACGTACAGCAGCGCTGTGTGTGGATATCGCAGGCGAGCATCGATCACCTCAGTAATCGCTTGCACCTGCGTTTTGTTCTGCAGCATCTGGCTGGTGCTGTCATCGGTGTCACGCACCACTCGAATTTGCCAGCCAGTGCTGGCTTTGGGAAGATTAATACGGTGAGTTAGTTCATAGAGCGAACTGAGCTTCTCTGTGACGGTTTTAGTCATGACTGTCGAGTAAGCGCCACCGTCCACCGCCAGATCAATATGGTACTGAACCGTAGTGCCGACAATATCCCCATCGTTTTCCTGCTGCTGTAAACCAGGGATACCAATACGAACCAGCACCGCGTCAATCTGGGTGTTACTCAGTGCGCGGGTCCATGGTGTGGCCTTTGTCAGCGATACGCCAACCGTAGTTTCATTCTCGACTGCAGGGAATCCCGGTATTGGTGTCTGGGTCTGTATGCCAGGCCGGAAATCCCATGACACATTTTCAAAATTCATCGTTCCGTCGGGGTTTCCCAACGGCGTACCGTCCAGGAATATCCGGGTCGCATCCAGGCCACCAGCAAACTCCCCCTCCCCGAGCGCCAGCAGCATGCGGCAGCGCGCCATTGACTGAGCCGAATCGGGCTGTTCTACAGGTGTGTGCTGCTTCTGGCTGCCACCCTTTGCACCAGTGATCGCTTCCATATTACATCCATAAAAAAAGCACCCAATTGGGTGCTTGATATTCAGAAAGGAGTTTTCAGATGTCTTCTGCGACTATGCCGGCACTGATGATGGCGCCGCCAATCTCGCGCTCACCATAAAGAAGCGCGACCGGGTTACCCATCGCAAGGGTATTCACCGAGCCACCGAAGGCATATGAGGGTTTATTGTCAGGATCGTCTCGCCCCTGTAGTCCTTTGGGCTGGGGCGAAAGCATCTGGTAAATTCCACCAGCCATCATTCCGATACCAGCGGAGACCATTCCCGCGCCAATGACACCTGCTGAACCGAACGTCATGCCCGTCACGACGATGCCCGCCACAACCATGACAGCACCCAATATTGTCTGGAACAAACCTGCTTTTTTTGCCCCTTCCATCACTGGTGCTATGCGAATATCGGTGCTTCCGGCCAGGTTCTTAAAATCATCCGCGCCAATGTTGCGCCTGCCGCGAAACACCGCGAACGTCATGCCATTCTTTTTGGCGTTCAGAAGATAGCTTTCCAGCCCGTCCAGGTTGATGCAAAGCGCCTTTACCGCCTCGGCTGATGTCTGCACTGCCAGCCTGTGAACACGGCCAAACCGGGCTCCCAGTACACCGTACAATCGAATCGTGGTTAAACGCGCCATGGCTGAATCTCCTGCGGTAGCTCTTTGTGACGGACGCAGATCATCGTCCTGTCTTTGAAATAACCTCGCGCATACGGCGTGATGCAGGATGGCTGCCCGTACAGATGGTGAAGCAGCTCACCTTCCTCGGTAATGATCCCCGCGTGGTTCCACTTACTGGATTCAACCTGCATGATGACCATACAGCCTGGCGACGGGTCGCATTCGACAAACCCTTCCCGCTCCCAGTTGTCGAAATACAGGTTGTCCGGGTACTGGCTTTCCCACCATGGGTAATCGACGCGGAAATCGTTAAGTCTCACGCCTTGGGTGGCATGCCAATCCATTACCAGTCCCCAGCAGTCATTTGAGCCCAAGATAAACGGACGCCCGATAAGGGGTACCGCCTCCGGCATTATCTCAGCGTATTCGTCGCTATCCGGCGCGTAAATACCCCAGACCACGCCGGAGTTGTTGCATTGCTGGCGGTCCAGATCGGATGGAATGGGCCTTGCTCCATCGCCAGGATGGGAATGGATGACGCGCACAATCGTCCCGATATCTTCGGCGTTCGCCCAATGCTCGCCATCGATGCGGAAATGTTCTGTTGGATTTTCGTGGGTGTTTGGTACAGGAATATAGCGCTGGCGACGGCCAGACTGAATAACGAATCCGCAGCTCTCGCGCGGGGATTCCTCCAGCGCATGAGCACGGATAGCTGCCAATATGGTTTTATTCATTGCTATGTCCGGTTATCGGGTGAAGAGAACGGTTGCCGGAAAGCCGCCAAAGTCGAGAATTGCTGCGTTAGGATCTTCCAGGCCGGCGCCAAATCGTTTACGGCAGTCACTGAAGCAACCACCACATACATCAAGGGCAGGATCTGAAACCTGATTCCCCTTCGCGTCGAAATATGCCGTACCGTTATAGGTGCATCCATCGCCGCTCCGGTACTGTCCGCGTAGTGCCCATTCGCAGAGCGAGGTGATTTGTCTGGTTGGGATAACAAGCCCCTGCAAGTCTGCGGGGCTACTGAGTGACCATGAAACCACTTCGTCGTCTTCGGAGGATTTCGTGTCAAGCCAGAAGGTCTGAAGCGTGAACATGGACGGGTCGGCGGTCGGGTTCACCCCACCAGGGTAATTCACGGCATCGAGGTAAACCGAATAGGTGTCGATAATGCTCACTTTTGCGTTAACCATGTCCTTAAATTGCAGGCACAGCGCAGTGATATGGCCGTCAAGGTTTGAGACGCTGAGAGTGGGCTCCGCCGCCTGGTCTGTTGATAGCTCCAGGCCTGAAACCTGAAACGGCCAAAAATCGTAGGTATTGCCACCGAAGAAGATAGGCTTGGGTCCGAGCTTTTGTTCATCTCCATTGGCAGCATCAATTTCTTCCGGCGTATGGGGGAAAGGTGCGTAGTGGAAACGGTGGATGCCACCACTGAACTCTGAGGCGTCAACTTCAACCAGGCGGACCCTGCCACCCGGCGCCAGCATAGCCGCCTGATCGACTAATGCCATTATGCGTACACTCCGTAAGCCCGTTTGATGGTGAACGTCAACTCAGCATATTTGCTGCTGATCTGAGTTTTACGAACCGAGTCGGCTACGACCCGATAAAGCCCCTTCGCTTCGCCGGGCGGCGTAATGATGAAAGCTTTCACGGTATGAGCGAGGAGAAAATCACGAATCCTGTCCACTTCCGATTCTGCGCCTGTGTGCTTCATAGGGATCTGAATAGCCGTGGAGTTAATACCGTTATCAGCAACCTGCTCATAGCCATCACCAAACTGCGCAGCGCGCACCGTTTGACTATATTCAATCGCCCCAGCACCGAGCTGAGAGCGCCAGCTATATGTTTCAACTGCCATATTTACTCCATAAAAAAAGCCCCGCGTATGCGAGGCTTGGTGGTTAAATCAATCCTAGGCCACACCAGCACAATGAATCAGATGGCGAAGTGCTTTGACACCCTCGGCGTTATAACGGAACGCTTCCACCTGTTTGCTGGAGTGGGCCGACTTGTCCAGGAAGAATTTTCCGTGGACATCAGTCTTAAGATTATTGGCATTGGCAATGCGCCCAATCTTCTGAGCTGATACACCAAGCATTTCGCCTACTTCACCGGCGGTGTGGTAATGCTCCTCAATCACTGGCAGCGGGATTGCGTCGTAACCAATCAGAGGGTTAATCAGTGACGCCGCCAGCGCCTGGTGAGCCATTGGGTCCAGGCGAGGAAGAAGAGACATAATCTCACGGGCGCTGGCGATATTTTTCTCCAGTGCCTGGGCTTTCAACTGATCCGCTTTTGCCAGGCGGTATTCGGTGATACCGGTATTACTTTTCGGCATTACCGGGAGCGCCTGCATATCTTCCAGCTTATCGACCAAAGAGCGACGAACAGCTTTCGATTCGCGCGCGGCCACGCGGAGAGCCTGCTTGATGGACATGCCGATGACCTCGACAGGACGACCGCCAGACTTTCCGGCAGGTTTTACGAAAGTTTCGTAAAACTCCCCTTCCAACTCATCTTTGATGCGCTCAACAAAGTCATTGTTGCGCACCATCTTCTCACCGCACTGCTTACGGGCGTCATTGACCATCTCCAGCAGATACTGACTATCAATGGTTTTCTCGACGAGATGCCCGTTACCTGGTAAACTTACTTTTGTCATTGGTTGGATCCTTTTGACAAGTTTCAATGGAAGCCGGCAGGTGCGAACTGTCGGCTTTTCTATTTGCATCACTGCAAAATTCCTTTCCCGTATGAGAAGACGTTTTTCCAGTCACTATCTCCCCATGGTTGTTCTTTGATGTGATCTGTTTCGCGCTTAAGAATGGCGCGAGCCTTATTGATCCCCCGGTTGTAATTTGTGCCAATAGAGCTAAATCGAGGAACCAGTCGATGCTCGGCAACTAACAGTAGAGGATGTACTTCGCGGCAAGCCTCATACATCACCGCAGCTGAACGCCAAAGATATGCGAGGGTGCATAATTCATCGTCCGTAAACTGCTTAGCGATTGGCGAGCGCTGAATTTCTCTGTCAAGAATGTCCAGAACCCAGCGGCGGAATTCTTTGGCCTTCGGGGTGGTAGCGAACATCGCGACAAGATGAGCGCCACGAAGCGAAAAAACGCGAACCGGAATATCAACAGCACCAGTCTTTCTAACGACACTCATTTTGAGGGTCGTTGACATATGTTCCGTAAATTCATCGTGATACCTACTGAATATTTGGGTAACGGCATCTGACTTTTTGTAACCGAGCGCCGCTGCTAACTCAGATGAAGTGAGCCATGTTTCACCAGCGTGTGATACCGGGTGAAACTCTGTCTGCTGGAAAGTTAATTCATTGTTCTGTACACTGTTCATGTCATCATTCCTACGGTGGTGTGTTGGCAAAGAAGCCCGGTTCGTGTCCCCACACTGCCGGGTTTCGTCTTTTTTACTGACCATTAGCGCGATCCTCACGCAAGCTTTTAGCCAGTCGCTGCACAATCGCAGAGTTGATTGAAATTCCATCCATCTCCGCCATTCTGCGGATCTCCTCTTTCATCTGTCCCGGTAGACGAAGCTGGAAGCTTTCATTTTTACGACCAGCGTATGTAGTGGTTTGCATAGTAAACTCCTAATCAATGATGCCAACTTGGTACCACAACCAATTTAACACCATTTATGATGATGTCAAGTAGGTGCTATCATGATACAAATTTGTATCAGCGAGTTTTAATAATGAGTAAATTCCCTAGCCAAGAGATGGACCGTTTCAATGTGAGGCTTCCAGCCGGAATGCGTGACGCTATAGCAGATCGCGCCAAGCGCAATGGAAGATCGATGAATTCTGAGATAGTCGACATCATTTCCAGTGCTCTGTCACAACCAGCTCTAGCACAGGAAGGAATTGAGTATTTGCTGGGACTCGCAGAAGAAGGTGAGGCTGAAAAGCTATCCAAAAATGATAGAGACAGAGCCCGGAGCCTTGTTTTGGATGCAGCAGCTATTATGGCGCATAGGCTGGAATCAGAAAGCAAAGATTTAAGAATTCTCCTGTATCTGGCTTCGAAGGATAGCCCCCTCAAGGAGTCTGAGGATCTCAACTAATTGTTAAAGAGCACCTACTGACGTGATTAAAGCGCCAAGAGGTGCGGAAAGGTAGGTCCAATAATGCAGAAATTACCCCTCAGGTAATTTGAATAGTTATGATGATGTGGCAGTAGCACAAAATGCAAAAAGCCCACCTGAGTGGGCTGTAATGAAAGCCCCGGGCGGGGCTTGGTTGCAGCGTAATTCAGCTTAACTGCCGCTCATTTCTTCAAGTCGATAATCAGTTTTACCGTCTTTATCTTCGATGCATACAGCTCTAAATTTTTGCTCAAGACCAAATTTATTTTTGGCGCTAAACTCCTGCGTGGCGTAAAACTTACCGTCATCACCGAGCCATCTGTTCGAGCCAAACACCGACATGTCCAGGGTGCTTTTGTTAATGACTGACATCCTTACGTAAGCTTCACACGCGCTTCTCAACTCATCCAGCTTCTTATCAGATAACGCTTTGGCTTCCTCAGCTTTCAATTCGTCATCAGTTTTCAGACTAAGTCTCGCTGCCACAAGGACAACAACTAAAAGTAAAATGAGCAAACCAATGGTTTTGAGTATCTTCTTAAAGATTTTTTTTAACACAATCATCCCCTGATTTTTATGGTTTTCATCATATTAACCAGGGGACGACGTAAACACTACCTGCCTTTACTGAAGTTGTAGATCATGCCTCCAGGCTTAAGGTGCTTCTGGATAACCTGCAACGCAGCGTTCTGCATTTCATCAGCAAGGGCACGGCCCATAGCATCACCTGAACTGGAAGACTGAACAGTTGCAGAACCACCAGCATCAACGTTAACGGTGGTATTAATAACCGGAGCCATACCGCCACCGCCCTGGGCGCGTACGCCCAACCGCCCGGCAGAATCCCGAGTAAGTGGCATGATTGCTTCAGCGCCGGCCTCTGCGAATACACCGCCCTTCGCAAACTTGGACGCCCCCTGGAAAGTAAAATACTGGGGAGAGTCGTATACCCCATTGACGTACTTACTGAGCCCGGGCGAGTCATAGACACCGCCTTTAGCATTAAAGGTTAGCCCAGCAGCAGCGTTAGCATATGATCCGCCAGGAGTGCTGCCGCCGCTACTGCCACCGCTTATCCAGCCCATCGCAGCCTGTACTGTATAGGCCACTATAAGTTGGTTGGTTATCTCGAGGATCATCTTGAGCATAGATTTTCCGAACTCTTTAACTGACGCGGTGCCAGTTGTCATAAGCTCAGTCAGCATGTTGCTCAGGCCGGTCAGCGTGGAACTGGCAACGTTTTTAACGGCGTCGTAAGTGTTGGTTGCAGCATCGAGATATTCGTTCCATCCACTCACCGCACCCGCTTTCCAGTCGCCCCGTAATTTGTCCTCTTCGGCATAATATTTCCTGAGAGCCGCCAGTTCTTTTTCATACCCGGCATCCTCAAGTTTACCCCCACCGTTGAGCCAGCCCTGGCGGAGTTGCGCTTCCTCCATCATGCGCTGGCTCTGACGACTGCTTAGGCCGGCACTACCTCGCAACGCTTCTGTCTTTTCCGACATCTGCGTGACGTATTTATTCGCCTGCTGCGCCAGGCCGTTAATCTTCTGCTGCGCCTCTACTTCCTTGTTCTTCTGATCCACCATCTTGGCGGCATTCAGAATAGCCTCACGGCTCGACAGCAGAGATTTCTCCTGGGCGGTCAGCGCGCGTGTTTTGGCAGCCTCATCCAATTCAGCAAAGCGAGATTGCTGTTTGCTGAATTCGGTATTTCTGACCTGCGTCTCCCCAGTCTTGCGCAACGTTTCGAGTGTTTCAGTTAACGTTCTGGCCTGGGCGCGGTAGTTCTCAAGGGTGCGATCGCCAGCATCCAGGGTGGCTTTTGCCTCTTTAGCCTTTTTCGCAGAGTCTTCAGCAAGCTTGGAGACTGCGTCTCTCGATTCGCGACTGACAGCCCCGCTACCTCTTACACCTCCACCAGCGCCATTCTTCGCTTCTTCTTCCCATTGCCCTTGGGATTTACTGAGGTTAGCAATATGCTTATTGTAGTCGGCGGTAAGCTGAGCATACTCCTTGCTTGCAGCTTCTCGGTTCTTGGCAACGCTCTCAGCTAGCCCATCAAACCCCATGGATTTGATGAGCGATTCCCCACCAGGGAGTTTGTTTGCAATATCCGTGAAACCAGTGATCATTCCCCCCATAACTTCAAGGGAGAACTCTTTCATCTTGACGAAAAGGGCTTCAAACGAGGTGCCCAAGAGCTTAAACACTTCGATAACCTGATTGCCCCAAGCCCGCACTGTAACCCCGATTTGACCGAAAATGTCGGAGGAGAAAGCTTTAAGCCCGTTCCACGCCTGCCCGATATTATCGGTAGCCTCTACAATTTTATTGCTACGGTCCTCCATGGTGCTGGCAAACAACGTTATCGCTTCGTTTGCAGCTGCTGTTTTGCCCTTAGTTTTTTCAAGGGTGATGATGTGCTTCATCATAGCTTCATCAACAAAGCCATATTGCTGATTAAGGCTTGCCAGCGCCTTAATAGGATCGCTTGCCAGCCGTGAAAAGTCCGCCAGTGCAGCCTTCGTATCGAGGCCAGCATCGCCCATAGCCATAATGGATTTGGCGATTTTAGTCATCTGGTCGGCGGTATACTTCCCGGTGTCATTAAGTTGTACCAGGGTATCAACAGAATCAGCCAGGGACGCGCCAGCATTTTCTGCAACATCTTTTGCCGCGTCATTCAATTGCTGCATTGATGAGAAGCCAGCCCCTCCCATCAAAATGAGCGATCTGGCAACATTGTCGAACTGCTGGGATGAGCTATATGCAGCTCCCGCCAGAACAGCCAGAACAGCTACAGAACCCGCAATAGCAAGGTTAAAGGTATTTAGCAGACCACCCGCCCGCCCCAGTTTTTCCGCAGCCTCACTCGTGTTATTAAGACCTTCAGCAGCATCACTGATATTTGTTGCCGATTCAGCGGTCTCTCTGCTTTCTTCGTTAAAGCCAAATAATGCATCCCTCAGAGCCTGGAGCATTGGACCGAGGCCCCCGAAGGAATCCTTAATCTGCCCACCCTGTTGTAGCAGGATCAGGAATGGGGATTGTCCACCTGCCAGTTGAGTAGCAATATCGGTAAGCTGCGCGGGCAACATACCAATTGCAGCACTGTACTGACCAACTGAAATACCAGCGCGACGCGCAGCCGTCTCCTGTCTGGACAATGCATCAGGAAGAGCATCAGCCACACCGGAAAGGCGCTGCCGTGTCTGGTTAAGGATATTATTGAAGTGCTCGAACTGAGTGCCGGTGATACGGCCTGCTTCAAAATGGGCCACCAGCTGTGCGTGCTGTTCATCCAGTGAGTTGAACGCACGGATTGTCGGGTCGATGGAACCTAGGAGATTCTTTAACGCTGCGGACTGCTTCTCTGCCGCCTGGGTAGCGGCTAATTCGGCCTGAGCACGCGCCGCGGCTTCTCCGGTGTCGGTCAGTTTGAGGCGGGTGTCATCCAGGATTTTGTTGTAAGCCTGAAAGGTATCGGTATCCAGGAAACCTTTAGTCTGGAAGTTACGCAGCGCTGCCTGCTGCTCGTCAAGCCGGTTCAGCGCCTTGTTTACCGGGTCGATATTCTCAAGCAGGCCTTTCAGGGCAGCCTGCTGCTCCTTAATGCCTTCGCTGCCTTGCTTCGCAGATTCAGCGCCAGCGCGAAACACGCTATTCAGATCATCTGCTTTATCTACAGCACCGGCCGCCGCCTGGCCGAGTTTATCCAGTTCGTTGCTGGCTGTTTTCAGGTCAGAAACATCGGCCCGCAAAGTAATCGAGGCGATCTGGTCTGTCATTATTTCGTCTCCTTATGCATTACCTTGAGAGCCTCGCTTTCCATAATTTGAAGGTCAGCCATGCAGGCCGCCGCATCCTCAACCCCGTGTAACTCGAACATCCAGGGGAGAACGTTGTAATCAAGGCCGGTCGCCCCGCTCGCGCCGACTCGCCACTGGGTCGCCAGGGAAGAGAAGATGGTGAAGGACCTCCACACCGAGGGCAGGATCCCCACCTCTTCCTCCACGTCCTCAGGCGTCAAACCAAAAGCGCTCAGCTCCGCGAACGTCGGTCCCGGCGTATACAATGCTGCGGCGACCTGCCTCAGTTTTTTTCGCGGATACCCATCAGCTCTTTGGTGTATGCCAGACCGATGCTGTCGAACGCGCGTGGATAGTTCCGCAGAAGGACAATAACGTTTTCGCGGTTGAACTCATCGGGAAGCGCCCACCCCTCGACAATTTCCATGAGGTAGTCGGCCTGTGGCTCGATGGCATCCTTTTTACCTTCGGCGGCCTTTTGCAGCTTCTCGTCCATGGAGCGCAGCTCTTCCAGCGTCTTATGGCGGAAAGTGAACGTCAGCTTGCCGTCTTCGGCGCCAGCGCGCGGAATGCTCGCGGTCACAGAAAAAGTTGGGTTGGGGATCAGGGAAAATTTGGTCATTTCGATTCCTAAGAAAGACTTTGGTTTCAGTAGCGAAGAAAGCCCGGCGTACCGGGCTCGAGTGGTTAGCTGACCGTGACGGTGCAAGCAGCAGAGGTGATAGTTTTGCCCGCCGCGTCAGTGACTTCGCAGGTGTAAGAGCCAGCATCTCCGGATGCCACAGATGGAATGTTGAACGTCGAGGCGGTTTTGCCCGGAATGGCGGAGCTTTCTTTCTTCCACATGTAGGTGTAAGGAGCGGAGCCGCCTTGCATAACGACGGCTAAATCGAGCGCATTTCCAACACTAACTGATTTGGTTGATGGCAGATCAGTCAGGAACGCCAGCGGCGTAACGGATGAATCGGCGATCGGGTAAATCTGCATATCCGATTCGAAGTTCATACGCGCTTCGTTGCTTTCCACGGCGTTGATTTCGGTCTTAGGGACCTTCTGGAAAGACACTTTGGCAGAGTAATAACGGTCCGCTTTGCCGCGCGGGTTATGGAACCACACAGCAGTGGTGTCGCTGGATTCGTCAAGTTCACTCAGACGCTTGTAAATTGCCAGCAGCGGATCGTGCGCGAAGGTGTAGACCTGCACCACGGCGTTTTTGAAGGTCGGGATGGTACGGGCCTTATCGTCTTCCAGGAACTGCACGCTGATGGTCTGCTGGTCACCACCCTCTGTGGAGAGGGTCATCACCTGCGGCATCGTGATCCACGTGTCGATTTTACGCAGCGTGCCCGCGCCAGTGCCTGCCGGGAATTTGGTGGTGTCAGAGGTATCGAACGAATCCAGCACGATTTTGGTACCGGCTACGGATTTAACGCGCAGCACCATATTATCGAGTTTTAGCCAGCCGGAGCTCACCTGCACTACATCGCCCGCCAGGATGCCAGCGGCAGATGCAACAGTCAGTTCGCATTCAGTAGCGTTAGAGGCAGCGGTAAAGGTGATGGGAGCCTGATAGGCCTTGGCCACGTTCACACGCGAGCCGTTAGGGATTGCGAATGCCATAGCACTCTCCTGAATTTAGGTAATAAAAAACCCGCCGGGCGGCGGGTCAGTAATCAGCGCGGTACTGCATGCTGACAGGGGTGGTGTAGGTGATAGAGCCGGTAGTGCCGTTTGGTGATGATGTGGGGCGATCCTGTATAGGTTGGCGCACCTGCGGCGGGCCATTGATATAAACGGTCAGGTCACCATCCACCAGCGGCAGCCCTTCGGGAAAAGCATCTGCGACAGACTTTATCAGCCCTCTGGCCAGACTCACGCCGCTACCTGCTGGTGCAATGATATTGAGCTGGAGAATGCCCTGGTATGTACGCAGCTGACCTTCCAGGTCCTGCCCCACGGTTTGCGCCGGTAAGACATAAACTCGCCCATAAGGGGCATCATCAGGCGGGGTAAAAGCGATGTTAGGCCAGGCGATCGGCAATCCGAGCGACTCAGCGATAATCGCCACCCGGCTCTCCAGCAATTCAGCAATTCGCATGGACTGGTCACCGGCCATTGCGCACCTCGTTCATTGCCTCGCGGAAGTATTGGGCTGCATCCAATGCGGTCAACCCGACCATACCGCCGGGCGCCTGGTTTGAATGTCCGTTTTCCAGTGCCTGGGCATATGGAAGGTTGTTGGTGAAGTAAATCGTGCTCACTTGCCCTACTCTGAACACCTCAAGCATCGCCAGACCGCGGGAGTTTGAACCCTGTCCCGAAGCGTCCGGGGTATCGTTCGTCTCTGTTGGCTGGCTATCGAACCCGACATACCAGTTGTTCTTGAACCGACCACCGACATAACCCTCAGGCTTTTTGATGTCCATCGAGTCGTTTACACGCAAACCGCGCTTTAGTCGTCCCGATTTGGTCAGGTTGGCAGGATCATCGCGAAGGGCAGCATTATGTTCACGCACTGCAGTATTATAAGCAGAGGCCGTTTGGTTCACTTGCCAGGTCTCCGGCTGCCCGACTGGTGACATCTCCACCAACCTACCCAGGATTTTGATACCCGTCCGGCGCACCGCCTCGTCAATCTCCTGCTTTGAGCCATCAACGAACAGCTGAATAGCAGCCAGGAACGGCTGATTTACGGAACTCGACATATCAGGTCCTTAGCTGGATGTTATAGGAGATCAACACGTCTGCCGGCTTAACCGGATTCGGCTGTACCACGCGCCACTTTTGGCCGTCGATATCAATGATGTCACCGATGCGCACTTCAGTTTCAAACGTGGCCGCCAGCTTCTTATCGCCTGTAGCAATCAGAGAGCCGTCGATTTCACGAGTGGAGTATTCAGTGATAACGCCGGTAACGGTCGCGATAACAGGCTCGGTGGTAATCTCTTTCCCGTACTGATCGCGGGTGGTGGTACCGCCTCGGGTCAGTTGGTAGGATTTGCCGTTATCCTTCAGGAGCCGCGTTGCCGTAGCGCGCATGCGGCGATAGTCGATTGCCATGCTACCCCCTTTCGACCCGGACCTGGTTGCCGCCCACTACAAGCCCGCGCAGTGCGGAATAGAACCATGGGAATGACGGAGAAGCTTTATTCGTTCCCGGCTCATACTGGACTGTTACCGCACCCTCGACGCGCTCCATCGTCACCGCCCCACCGCCAGCGACCGACGGGGTGAGGTCAATCTCCTGCGATTCGATGGCCAGGCGACATTGAGCATCAATCAGGCGCTGTGGAATCGCATCATTCGGCAGGTCAACACCATCGAAGCGCACGCCGGAACGCGGCCAGGATAGAGGCTGTGATGCGCTGGAACGCTGACCGCGCCAGGCCTTCCCTTCCAGAAAGTCCATTGCCTGCATCAGCATCTGGCCGCACTCACCATCATCAGCAGGAATGCTATATCCACGCCCGGCGGCAAATGCCCGCAGGTCTGACACGCTGGCGTAGCTGTTGAAGCCTGGAGAGTTGGGATCGGCAACCAGCATGGTTATTCCTCCAGACGCCAGTCCAGCGCCAGCCAGTTATCCACTTCATCAGGATGAACATCTGCGCGCAGCGGGCCGCCAGGGAATTCTGGGGTGTCACGTACCATGACCACCAGCTCAATACCCTGCTGTTCCTGCTGCTGTTCCTGCTGCTGTTCCTGCTGCTGTTCCTGCTGGGCAGGGTTATTATCAGCGGTCTGCTGAGCTGCAAGCTTTTCCGCTTCACGCTGCGCGCGCTGCTCTTTTGTTAATCCGGCCATCGGGCCTCCTGAATAACAAAGGGGCCGAAGCCCCCTGGGTTAACCCATGATGATGGTGGAATGTTCAGGCTGAACGGAGGCCACACCCCACGCCACACCAACCTCGTAACGCACCTGACGGTACTGGCGGTACAGCGCGATCTGGAAGGTAATACCAGAGACCGGATCGGTTACGTTCATCACGTCATCAGCGGTATCGCCGCCTTTTGGCATGGCCGGGGTACGGCAAGCCAGCAGGAATGCGTTACGGTCAAAGGCAACGTTTGGCACGAACTCGCTCAGCACAGTGACAGTCGCCTGATCTGCCAGATCCTGACGCAGGCCAGGTGCGCCGATGGTGATAGTCGAAGAGGTTGCCGCTACGACCATGTACTGGTTGTCATCGCCATCGAACTTCACTGCGGTCCCGGCAGCAATACCGCCAGTACCAGCAGAGATAGCAATAATGATGTCGCCCTCTTTCTTCTCGCCATTGACCTTATAGCCCGCCGCCGTGCTTTTCGCGGTGCGCTTGATGTTGGCGGATTCGTGCAGGTTAAAGCCCATCACACGACCAATGATGCCTTCACGCAGCAGCTGATCGGTACCGGCTTCGTTCGCTTTGAACAGTACGGACTGTTTACCACGGATTGACGCCATCGCTTCGCCGCCCAGTACCATGCGCAGGTCAGTGGTTGGTGCGCCGTTATCAGTCAGCACCTGACGAGCGTTCGCCGCATCAGACAGGTCGTCTTTGACACTGAACGGTGTATCTTTTGGAGCACCAACAGCGCGGGAAGACTTATAAGCCAGCGATGCCAGGTCAGCATCCATTTCGTTGCTCAGTGCGCGGAACGCCTGAGAAAACTGGTCAGCCAGAACAACGTCATAAGTGCCTGATGGTCCGATGGCAAGCTGCTCTTCACCATTCCATTTGACCGGGGCCATTTTGGATTTGGTGATTTTCACGTCCACGGTACCAATGTTCTGATCACCGTCGTTTGGCGCGGTTGCCGCCGGAGTGATATCAACGGTGGTGGTTTTTGGTGCTACCGGTGCGGTCACGGTTTGGTCTTTGGCCGCGGCATCGGCTTTAGCGTTACGGGCCACCGCCGGGATAAAGCCCACCTGCTCACGGGATACGCGGTTCAGTGCCGTGTAGATGGTCGGGATCAGGCCAGTCAAAGTGTTGGACATTTATTTTTCCTTTCGATTAATCAACGATGCTCGTGCCGCCGCCAATCGCAGCCTGTTGTTCAGCTGGTGGCAGGGCGTCAAAAGCAGCGCGTTTCATGGTTTTCTGCCCAGCCTGATGCTGCGACTGGTGAGAACCACTGCCGCTGTTGCCGGACGCTTTGAGGATGTAATCTTTCTGCGGATGCGACTCGACCAGAGACTCCAGGGCCTCATCAAAGCTGGCTAACTCGCCGGGCTTGGTGCGAGAGAACACCTTATTGCCCTGGCCGTCGTAGGCCACAACCTTCCCTTCTTCGATTTTGAAGTTCTGACCGAAGTAGGAACGCACGAACTCAGTCGGGATCGCCATCTTCTCGGAAATGAATTTGGAGCCACCGAAGCGGCCGCCGATCATCTCGTCGTAGAGTTGAGTTTCCAGCTGCTTGGTCTTGCCGTTCGCCTCGTCCAGCTGCTGTTGGAAAACTTTGGTGATCTCCGCCTTTACCTGGTCAACGGCACCAGCATCGATCAGTTTTTTCTGGTCGATTTTGGTCATCATCTCCAGGGCTTCGAGCGCCTTGGCCGGGTCGGTGATGCCAGAGAATTTCGCGAGACTGGCTTCCGCCGCCTCCTTCGCTTCACGGTGAGTTTTCGCCTCACCATTCAGGGAGGTGATTTTGGTCATCGCTGCGGCTGCGTCGAACGGGATTTCTTTGCCATCATCATGGATGTACACAGGCATACCGTTTTCAACGACCACATTTCCGTTAGCATCAAGTTTCAGTTTCATTGTTTTTGCTCCAGCCTTCCGGCCATTGGTAATAGGTCATCCGACCCGGTCACCGCGTCGCATCCGCTTAGCGGCAGGCGTAAAAAAGGCCACCCGAAGGCAGCCTGATATTGATTGGTTTTTTGTTACTGGAACGCCGACGCATCCACGCGGCGCAGTTCGTCCAGGGTCAGAAACTCCCCGGCATCATTGAACATCTCAGGCACGGTGATTTTGCCGTCACGCAGCATCCGCGCGCGAGTAACGCCCAGCACCTGCTCCTGCCGTGCGTACGGTTGCCTGACGAGCCATTCGGCATAGCTGGTATGCGATGGCACCTGTCCATCCATCGAAGCGCGTGTGGCGCTGCTCAGTTCGCCAGAGGCTATCTGCATCTCTTCCCACGATTTGGTAATCAGGATTTCACCGGAGCGGCAGCAAAAGTGGATTTTGCCGGGTCCGCGCAGATACGGAATTTCATGCCCCAGCGGCTTGCCGTCGAGCGTGTAAAGCTTTCGGTCGCGGATAATGCACCACTGGCTGGTATGAGTGTCCAGCGTTGAGGACCACTGTTTGGCCTTTACGATATCGCTGTTGCCCTGTGCGAACTCCTGACGCGCAGTAGCGGCCATGTGATTTACAGCCGTGCGGGCCACCACCGCCAGGTCGCGACGGGAGGCGTTAATCACCCCATCTTCACGATTGAGTTTCGGCGTTCCGGCAACGCGTTTAACGATCTGATCTACCGTTTCACCCTGAAGGAAACCGGTGCGCACAGCGTTGGTGATTTTATCCAGCCGATCCGTTTCAAGCTTCTGGCCCCACTCCTTCAGCAAGCGCCCCTGGAATGGCTGAGTCACTGCTGAGGCGTAAACCTGCTCAGGCGCGATGCTCTGGAGCGGTACATGCCTGAGGATCTGCTTCGGAATGATGCTGCTAAAAAGGTCAAACTGATAACCGACCTCATATTCAACGTAGCGCGTCAGTTCACGTGCCAGCGCAGCATTCACCGGTTCATAGGCCTGTTGATTCAGGTCGCGCACACCAGCCAGCAGCGAAGCCAGGCGGCGAGCGCTGTAGGTATCGGCACGCTTACCATCCAGCAGCACCAGCAGTTTGGCAGCCAGGTCAGCATCCATCTTGCTGAGCAGCGCCACCATCCGACGAGCGACGCCAGTACCGTAGCGGTTTACATACAGGCCGTGCGCTATCGTTTCGTCCTGCAGGCGGTCGTTAACGGAGCGGGCCATATCACACCTCGTCCGGCGGCGGGTCACTCAGCGATGCGGACTCAGCCAGCAGTTCGCTCAGAACCACATCAGGATCCGCATCGGCATCAATAATGTTCAACTTCTGTAGCGATTTAATCGCATCAGCTCGACGGATATCACCACCCTGGCGCAGTGCCTGGATGGCAAGCGCGGCGGACGGATTGAATACGGTCGATTCGACATCCAGCTCAGTGCGAACATCAACGTTGCCACCATCTTTCTCGCCGATGTACTCGGCCATGATTTGCAGAATGTTGTCGATCGCATCTTCAAGGCTGGTAGCCATGGTGTAGAGCGGTGACTGCTCCTGCATTTTCTCTTCAGAGGTCTGGTCTACCGATTTGGTAGAGGTGTTTTCCGTACGAAGCAGCTTCGCACCAGCCTGGCGCATCTGCTCCACAAGTTCTGCCAGCGACTCTTTACCAGCACCGATGGAGGAGCCTGTATGCTCGACGTACTCCAGACCCTGCTTTTGCCGATCAGTGAACGACGTAGCTGAAGACGAGCCAATTATCAGCTCTTGCCCCTCTTCCAAACCGAACACCGTGAGCAACGGCACCCTGGCGACATGCAGGATGTTGTCCTGCTCGCTTTGACTCTGCCAGTGCTTGATATTCAGCAGAGCCATGTTGAGAAGCGGTGGTGAACCACACATAAACCCGGTGCGTTTGGTGTAGAGCGTGACCAGAGTGATATCCTGGCGGGATGTCTGCCACTCCTCGAATAGCGCCCAGTTCGCGGCACCGTCAGCATCTTTGGCCTTGCGGTAAATTTCCACCTTTCCGGGTGTCAGGTACCGTATTTGCTCGACCTTGGTCTGCCCGAAGTCGTCGCCGTCTTCGACCACAACCTCTTTGATACGCAGCGCAGTCAGCACCACTTTGCCGTCCACCATTTTCGACTTCCAGCCAATTACCTGGCGTGGATTGAGCATGGTGACATAGGGGCGCGCGCCGGTAGCTTTCTCTTCAGCTTTGGTTTTCACCTTTTCGGTGTCCACCCTGGGATAATCCACCAGCGCGTGGGAGAGTCCATACTGCATCGCCAGACCGAAGAATGCCTGCGCCCATACGTCCAGGCGCGTCCCTTCAAGGTCGAAGTTTTTCGCATACTCTCGCAGCTGATCCGGCACATTCTCGGCAAGCTTAATAGGCTCTGCGAATACACGCCCGATGTTTTGCTTAATGGTCTCTTCGTAGGCTGGCAGAAGCGTGGCCACGGCGAGGCGTTTTTTGTAGTCCTCTTTGTCTTCTTTTGGCCAGCGCGGGAGATAAGACTCTCCAAGCTGTCGCATATAGAGCGTGCCGCCCATCAGGGCATCGTTGATATCCCACGCCTGCACCATGTTCCCATAGTCCAGATTGGGTGTAGAAATATCAGGCATGGAGTTACATCCGTAGTTGAGTGACTTTTCCTGTGGGCTTGATGATCGGGAATTGCTTCACGATGAAATAGCCACCAGCGTCGTTTGGGTGATCGTTGTCTGCTGATTTATCCGGCTCGCCGTTTGCCGCCCATACCTGCTGTTCAAGGCTGTCTGTATAGACCGGGCAGCGAGCAACGTTAACTTTGTAGCGCCGCTCACCGTTGCCGTTGCAGAACATGGCATTCATGGAGTTAATGCGATCCTTTACCGGCGGGTTGGCGGCGTTCACCACCACGCTGAATCCGGCCTGCTTGAGCTGCGCAATATCGGTGGCGCTGGCGTTATTGGACTTGCGTGAATCGCCGGAAGCATCCGGATAGATGTAAATCTGCCTGGAGGCAACATAGCGCCCACCCTCGTAGCGCCAGAACTCTTCCTGGATACGCTTTATCATGGCTGGCGTGTCATAAACTTTTATCAATTCGCGTACCGCGCGCGGCTCGCCATTGCGAAGCACGTGGACGATGGCCGCCATTTTGCCAACGTTAAAGTCCATGCCGATATAGAGCGGCTCGCCTGCCTGCTCTTCATCGGTACAGTTATTCAGACGTCTATCGAACTGGTGATAGATAGTGCCGCTGGTCAGGTTTGTAAAACGCCCCCTCAGGTACGCCTTAATTAGCTCCGGCGGGTAGGAGTTCATCAGCGACGGGATGTAATCCGGTGGCAGGTTCTTCGCGTTGTCGAACGTACTGGCCTGAATCAGCCCATACAGAGCAGAAAGCTCAGGCTTTTCACGCACCGCTTTCACGAATTGCTGGTAAACGAACTTGAAGCCCTCCGGCGTAGTCGTGACATCGATACCGTTACGCAGACCATCAACTTTGTAACGCATACGGGCGATGATTTTTCGCCAGGCCTGCTGCGCTTTAGCAGCCGCCATGACGTCCAGCTCATCCACCATCGCGTTACCGATTTTAAAGCCGACTATCGATCCGGGCTTCTCCATCGAGCGGCAAATTGTCGTGCCGCGATACCGACGCCCCTCATAGAAGTGAACCTCTTTGTTCCCCTCATTGATTTTGACACTCAGCCCCCAGTCAAAGGCCACCTCTTCGATCGTGGGGTAGAAGATGTCACGAATCTGCGGGTACGTCGGCGCGAAATAACCCTGGTTGATTTTCGGGTGCTCCCACATCCCCTTACAGATGCCGCCACAACCTACCCACGTCTTGCCGGAACCGAACCCGGCAACATAGGCTTTGAATTTGTGTTGCATCGCGAGGAAGCGCGCCTGTGGGATGTTAAGTGTCGGGCTGATCCCCATCTTCCGCCCTCGCGTCCACTACGTTGATATTGATTGCAACTGGCGTTGGTTCGTCATCATCACCATCACCGGCCAGCTCTTTGCGGAGTTTCTCAACCTCCAGCTGCCGGCGGTCGATTTCGATCTGCTGGAGGCGCTGCGCGAATTCGCTATCTGCCAGGCCAAGCCGCTTCATAACGGCTTCATACATGCGCTCGCGGCTGATTGCCGTTATCTCAACACCATTCTTCCCAAGCTTGACGCCGGAATAAGCCAAAGCAGCATCAGGGGAAAGTTTCCGGGTGTCTGCGAAGTAAGGCTGTCCTACTCCGTCGCCATTGCAGCGCGGGCATTCAGGGTTAGGCTCTCGGTTGTGGTCATAGCCATACCCGCCGGGGTCTTCCGGTTGCTTAGCACCTTCCTTGCCCTCGATTTTCGCGACTGCCTCGTCAAACTCCACAGCATCACGCCACTGATAATGGTGGCCAAAGCCCCAGCAATAGCGACAAGCTCCGCGACGGTACTGTGAAAGCTGATTTGCATCGAAGGTGGCGAGCTGCCACATCTGCGCGAGGACTTCATCGGCACTGCCGAGCGTGCGCGCAATGGAGGCCTTTTGCTGCTGCGCAATAGCCTGGGCAACGTTAGGATTCGTTATGAGCTGGCGACCGTAGTTTGGGTCACTATAACCAGCACGTGCAGCGGCAGCAGTAGCATTATTGTCCTTCAGATATTCTGCAATGAAGCGCTTTACCTTCGCACTTAGCTTTATGCCCACCAGCTCTTCTGCGCACTTTTCTTTCTGCGCAGTGCGCAATTTCTTCTGCGCAGGTTTTTGCGCAATTTGCGCAGCTGGCTTTTTGATATATCGACGGGCGGTAGCGTAGTTCAGTCCCTGCGCTTCACACCATTCCTTTGGTGATACGCCGGTTGCGGCATGTTCGGACAGGAACCGTTGCTGAAGCTCGCCCCAGTCCGGTTTTGCCATATTGTTTATTCCTGTTTGAGGTATGGCAGGAAGTGGCTGAACATGCGATCCAGCATGTAGCAGTACGTTTCGTTGGCGTCTTCCGGCTTGGTTGTCACGCCGACATCAGAGCAAACGTAAAAGCATACGTGAGCGCATTCATGAACGAGCGTGGATATCTGGTTATCGAATACTCCAATCAGGTAGCAACGCTCTCCCGTTTCGGTGTTTTCATAGTTGCTTGCCATTCCAGAGTTAAACGGCCTCTCATCCACGCTGCCGCCAAGGAATTTATCAGCGTGCTGAAACTGTTCTCTGGTTGTTGCGAGGTAGACATGCGCACTTTGAAACAGCGGAATGGTGAATGCCGGAAGTCTGTGCCATTTGGCTTTTGCCATCTGTTGCTCCGTCATTATCCGTTGCAGGGGTTATTTTTGATTTATCCGCTCAGGGGGGATATCCATTATCAAGCCCACCAGCAGGTGAGCTTTTTGTAATGGCTACGATTCCACCGCGTTATGCAGCACTTCCTGACGGGTAATATGCTCGTAACGAGATACCGTCTTCCCGTTCTGGTTCATCACGTAGGCGACCTCGCCGGGTTTAAGGAAAACATTTTTGTCCATTCCAGATACCGCGATGCTCTGCTGTTTGGGATTAAAGCCAACGCTCAGGCCGCAATGAATCTCTTCGCCGCCTCCCGGCGACATCACTTTTACTGTTAACATGCTTCTTCTCCTTCTTCTGGTAATAAAAAGCCCCGCTATTGCGAGGCTTGGTTATTCATGTGGTAACGGATGCATGACCCCGGCATTGCAGTGTGGAATGCGTAGGCGGTCTTTCGCCATACGAATACATGCTCACCTCCGTATTATTTCAGGCACTGAGTCCGAACGTATTCCTGCAGGCCGGTCAGTTGCTTTGTGACGGCGGCGATCCCGTCTCTGAGACGCCAATAATTGAGTTCAGCATCTGCTGTAAGTCGAGGGCTTGAGCCATCAACCAGGCCGGAGGCTCCGGTGGTTTCGTCTCTGGAGCAGGTGGCGGCGATTTGCAGCCGACGCTTACCAGCGACAACATCAGCACGAAGCCTGTCATTCTCAGTTTGCGCATCAGCTAACTCCTTCGTGTATTTGGCATCCAGTGCAGCGACATCACGCTGGCGGGTCTGCATGTCTTTAATGGTGGCGTTAGCCATGCTGAGTTTCTCAGTGGCTTTATCGCGCTGGTCTCTGTAAGTGATGGCGTTGTCGCGGTAGTGGTTCACGAAGAAAGCCAGTGCGCCGATTAACGCCAGCACCAGCAACTGCAGCCAGTAACGCTTAACCAGTGCGCTAATCACGACAGGAACAGAGCCCGCTCTGCCTCCCGCCGACGTGTCAGCCCATTCAGCACCTTCCCACCAGCTTTATTCCAGCGCAGGAACTCATCGGCAGCGCCAGCATAATCACCGGCGTTAAGTTTTCGCAGAAGAGTCGATGTCGACAGCGACCTGGCGCCGAGGTTGTACGTGAACGACACCAGGGCGTCGAATTGCCCCTGAGTCAGACCAACTTTAACCAGGCGGGACACGTCGCTCTCGTAGCTTACCAGTCCGGTCTTCAGCAGGCGCTCTGCCGTTTCCTGCTTAATCGTCATCCCGGCGCGGATTGGTTTGCCGTCGACAGGCTGAGTCCAGCCGTAACCGATCGTCCAGACTCCGACGCTGTCCTGGTAGGCGGTGAGTTTGCAGCCTTCGAACTGCTTGATCAGGGCAATGCCTTTATCACTGGTTTGCATTCTTCATCCCCGTCAGTCGTTCCCAGAAATAAGTCAGCGCCACGGAGCCCATCGCTCCGCTAATGCCAGACGTAACCAGAATCATGTAAAGACTCAGCCCACTTTCTACGCTGATTAGGCCACCAATGAGACCGGTAAAGCCGGACACTGCAATTTGTGCCAGCGCATTAATCCAGCTCCAGGTGGCTTTGTTCTGCTTAACGTCAATAAGGTATCGGACCAGGCCGCCCCAGCATGACAGAGCAAGGACAATCAGCCATGACACTCCGGCAATGCTTTCTTTATCTTGCATACGTTTAGCCATATCACCTCCGAAAGAACGGGGTGCTGTTTGTAGTAAGGGATCAGGCCCTCGGGACGATTTAACAAGTAGGCGTGTCGATGATGGTTCCCGGAGCCTGAAAATAAAAAAGCCAGCGACAGGCTGGCAATGTGAGGGTAAGGCAATGTCGGCTCTCTGGCCGAAGGGTCCCAGGTAGTGGGTTTGGTTTGTGGCGGCCGGGAACTCGCCGACGTCGTTTCGTTGTTACTCCACTTGTGTCCCGGCACATCGGCGCCTGCTTTCACCACAACGGGGATCGCTTTGCCGCGCCAGGGAAATGTGCCTGGTCTTACCGGGATGCCGTCACATACTCAAAGCGATTTCCGTTGTGCAGATACGAAAAAGCCCCGAGCTATTAACCCGGGGCGTTTTCTACTTCGTAATTTGTTTACTGCTGGCTCTTTCGCTGTTACGACCGAGCATACATCAAAATATACACTTCCATTTCGCCAAATCAAGTTATTTGAGAAATATTTTTCATTTAGGCAGCAATTAGAGAAATCTCATTCTCTATTTCTCGCTTCATTGCATAGAAAACTTCTGCCTCAAAGACTTTTTCACACCAGACAACCCGTCGGCGGCAAGCCTGGATATCTACGCCAGTTGCGAGTTGCATCTTCCTGGCGATATCTTGCGTGCAGTTGCGTTCGCAGTATCGTTTAATGGCGTAATCGCGGACTGGGCTTTCCCGATGGAATAATTTAATCATCACCTTTTCAACGAACGCTGCATCATCTGATTCTTTGGCGAGAGCGATGATGTTGCTGGCAGAGGATTGAGGGATTACCAGTTCGCGAGCTTTCTTATAGAGTTCCTCACCTCTCAGCGCCCCACCCTCGTCGCTATAAAGCCAGTTAACCATTCTCTCGATGTGTCCACCCATATCAGGATTCCATTGAGTCCGGATCATCAGACGGCCTATAACGTTAACAGCGCCAGCTGGTGAGTCATCGCCGCGATTAATTCTGCCCCACACTGACATCATGTACTGCACCCAGGCTCGTTGCTTGGTTGTGATGGTCTTCTTAGGATGCTTCCAGACACGCCGGAAATGGGCGTCATCGACAAAGTTAACCATGGTGTAAATTGGTGTGAGCTTTCTCATTACGCGGCTTCCTTATGTGGCTGATTGGTTTTGGTCTGGCTGTGCTTCGCTACTGGCGGCATGCTGGCGCGCTTCACGCTTTCGGCCTGATACCGCAGGAAGTCTGTGTGGTTCATTCGGCCTCCAGTTCGGTGATGGTCAGTTCAAGCCTGCCGCCTTTCACGATTGGCATCCTCTTCACGCTGTAGTAGTCGACCTGCTGGTCATCGAGCCAGAACCCGGATTTCGTCAGGGCATCGAACGCGGCCTTTTGCAGATTGTCCAGGTCGCGGCGGCGGCGATCCGGCATATGGCACTCAATGCGTATTTTCACGGGTGTAGCCAGGCCGATATCCAGCATTGAGTCTTTGATGATTCTGGCGACACTGTCGCGGTACGCCTGCCCTTCTGCGCTGATGTGCGTGCGCCCGCGGTTATGTCGGTAGTAGCGGTTGTTGCTCGGAGGCCATGGGAGGCTAATGCGGTATTCATTCATGCTTTTACGAGCCCCTCTTTAAGCCAGATGACCTGCGTGCGAGCCATGCCTTCCAGCGCGCACTCCTTTGCATATTCCGCATCGACCAGACGGGTTCGGCGATCAATCTCGTCGTGGCAACTGCTGCATGCGATGGTGGCGATCAAGTCAGGCGGCTTGATTCCGGTGCCGCAGAGACCAGCAATACGGATGTGGGCCAGTACCGAGGTTTCAGAGTTGCCGTTGCATATGCCGGGGATCCGAACCTGACATTCGCGGCCGCGTGCCGCTTTGCATAAATTAGCCATGCGCCTTCCTCGCCGCGAGACGCAGCCATTTCTGATCCACCAGGCGGGCGGTGTAGTCTTTCAGTGTCGGGATGTCTGACGGCTTAACCGCTGGCTTACGCTGGCGGCGTGCCGGAACGCGGAAGATGTGATTTGTGATGACGCGTGCGAGAGGATTACCCACGGGAAGTCCTCCATTCTTGCGCCCAGGCGATGCGCTTACTGGATGCTTCGGAGAACTTCACGCCGCGGTCTGTTCCGAACCAGTAAATCGCCTCGATGACGTCGACCATGTAGCGCTTGCTGGATTTGGATGTGCGGACGCCGAAATAAACGCGGCCGCCGTTGATGCCCGGCGCGGATTTCTGTTCCTGGTCCTGGGTCTGATTCACCAGAACGGTGATGAGGTCCTTCCACTCTTCGCGGGTCAACTTCTCGCCGTGCCAGACAACCTGGTCAGACAGGTCTTTCAGCAGCGGCCACATCAAACGATTTTGCTTGTCGGTGCGGGTCTCTTCCCGAGCCTCGACCACCATTGGCGCACGAGGGTTTACCGGTAGGGTGCGAATGTACGCGATGAGGTTGTCTTTAACGGTGTCGTTAACGATGCAGTAGTGCTGCTTCATACGCCACCTCCGAGAGGTAACGCAGAATGCAGAAATTCGCAGGTGCATTTCTGCATCTGTGAAAAGGTGAGGAGTTCAGATTGTGGTCGCATTTAAGTCCCCTTAAATGCGCAGAAGTCGCTAACGGTTGTTCAGGCCGTCAGCACAGATAGTATGGACGGTTGATTCAACAAAATCAACGCGAGAAAAAGGCCTCCGGAGAGGCCCTGGCTGTCGATATGGGGATTCCCATATCGCTTGTATGGCAGTTACACCAAATCGGGCAATTTGAAGCCTGCCATGTCTTCCGCCCGGATTGGAGGCGATAGGCAGTCAGCAAACACCAGGGTGCCATCGAGCAAAATCACGAAACCCCACCCCATAAACAGGTTGGCACTACACCAGTCAGCCTTTAGGGGCACATCTGGCATCTTGTCTGGAAAGACTGGGTAATGCTCAGCCAGCCACTCCATTGCGTCGCAGCGATTGAGAGTATATTTGTCGTACATCATGCCTCCTGCTGCGGTGCTGCTGGCAGCGGCATCCAGTGGGTTGGCTTGCAGTAGCAATCAAAGCCGTGTCCGTGTGCTGACCCGCCAACGTACGTTGCCATCTTGATTAATGGATCATTACTTTCCGGCGCGTCTGGACGGTACGCCAACACTTGTTCCCCTGCGGAAGGCATCCGCTCAACGCAAGCCACCCAACCATCCTGAATCACCGGAGAGTTGAGTTGTTCGGAATTACCGAACGACTGAAGCATGGCTGCGCGATAGGCGTTCCAGCCGACAGCTTTTCCGTGTTCAAACGAGCTGTCAAAGTCATCATCCATTTCCATCGCAGCGGGCACAGATACCGGCGCTGGCGTGGCAGAGCGATACAGAAGAACATCACCCATCTCTGCTCTGGACGCAGGCCATACGTCTGCATCAGAGCCAGATTTGAGATAATCAAGATTGGACTGGTCGATTACGCACACAGCCTCCGCTTCGAGCGATGCCAGCGCGATACGCGCCAGCTCCAGTTCTTCTTCAAGCTCTGCGCGTGAATCAGCGAAAGCAGTCTGTGTGAAGGCAAACTCCAGACTTTTAACCTTTTCGCGCGCACGTTCGTGTAACTGCTCTCTGGTAATAGTGCTCATGGGTTAGTCCTCAATATCCAGAGTACGCGCGGAGTGATGCTATTCTCGCGGTGATATCATTGATGATTTCCTGCACCACCACTGCGTGCTCATGCTCATCACGCAAGACGTCAAGGGCGCAGTCTATTTCACGGAGCATATCCTGCTGCCATTCAATATCTTCTGATTCCGGGATTTCGTATTTCATGCTCACTCCCCTTTACCGGCTGCGGCGGCGCGTTCCGCGTCCCACTTCTGCATGTATTCTTCGATATCACTCCATTCCTCACCAGAACCAGCCAGCGCATCAATTACTGACTGGCGTTCACTGTGCTGTTCTTTACGCTCCAGCTCAGCAATCCGCCTGTCTTTGGCATCCAGCTCATCCAGCAGCGCCAGCACGGTGGTTGGGGTTAGAGCCTCATTGAATTCATCGCGATCATAACCCCAACTATCGGATTCTGCTCTCTCCGCCGCTTCACGCAGCTCCTGTTTGTCGATGTTGCTCATTGGGCGGCTCCTTCAAATTGGTAAGAAATTTTAATTCCCAGCTTTTTAGCCATGGCATGCTCAGCGACGGCACCATCCGACTCTTGCCACCCATGCAGCATGTGAATGGCGTCGGCGCAGCGAAGCATCGCCAGGCAGATGTCCATATACTCACGCTGAGATAAACCATCCGGGAGCGTGGCCGGATTTAATGCCACATGACCACCTGATAACATCTGCTGTGCTACTGCGTTAAACATAGGACGGTTGTAGTTTTCGTAACCCGTCATTGGTCCTGCGATGTAAATTTTCATACCCCTACCCTCCCCCAAACCATCAATACCCTTCTCATCGCCGGACTGTTTCGGCATTCCTGGCAGATCACGTTTGTTTCCGTCCGCTGAATTAACTTCGACTTGCCCTGCTTCATGCCCGGTATCGTGTCAGGGGCGAAGCGCATGCCGTAACTGGTCAGACTGTACAGGCGCTGGCCGTATTTGCCTTCGCAGGAAATCAGGCCGTCGGCCAGCAGAGTGCTAACCGTGCCGGATATCTTTTTGGTATCCATGCCTATAAGCGCTGCCAGCTTGGCGTTGTTCAGCCCTGGGTTGTTGCGCAGGGCTGCCAGAACCTGCTCACGGATTGTTATGGTCATCAGAAGCCCCCTTTCTTTTTCGGCTGCTGCTCACGACCGCGGCGTTCTGCGGCGGCGGCATGCTGGTCTGTGTCGTAAATTGCACCGTTGAGCTGATTGCAATAAACCGTACCGGTACTGCCGTGGCGGTTGAGTCGCAGGATTAACTCGGTTTCTCCAGGTGGCACGCTGTCATCGAAAGCACCTTCCCGGTGGATACCAACCCAGTAGTCGCAGTCCTGCTCAATCTGTCCTGTGTCGCGGGAATCGCTCGGTAACGGGCGTTTATTCACTCGCTTCTCCAGTTCGCGGTTGAGCTGGGTCAGCAGCACGACGACGCAGCCAAGCTCTTTAGCGAGGTTCTTCAACCCTTTGGTGATCATCCCGTAGGCAAGGTCATTACGGTCGGCTTTTTCTGCGGTCATCAGAGTCAGGTAGTCAACCAGAATCATGCCTACGCAGCCCTTCTCGCGTTTGATTCGGCGGCTTTCGCTAACGATGTGCGCCAGTGACAGGCCCGGAGTGTCGTCGATGTACAGCTTGTCGATTTCACTCAGCCGGCCCGCTGTAGCGATCGCCTTCTTAAAGTCGCCGTCGTAGTCTCCCTGGTACTGGTCGTCGGCGTCATCCGTGGCGGGCATGTAAAAAATGCTCGGGTTTACGCCGGACTTCTGCCCAACAAGCTTTTCGAGGATCTGGTCGCTGGGCATTTCCAGGCTAAACATCAGCGCTGGCTTTTTCTCGCGAATCGCGCAGTTGATCGCCATCTGCCCGTACAGGGTGGTGTTGTGGGTCACGATATAGTCATCTGTGACATAGAGGTGCCGGGGGTGAGACACCATAATGCAAAGGCACTCTTCCGGCTCGATCTCGATAACTGATTTAATCCCAACACCACGGTTTCCAAGACGGTTCACACCAAGGTTTGCACGGATCCTCGGTGACTTAATGTGTTCAAGAATTTCATCAGGCAGCTTCATGCTGACCATTTGCGCATCTAAGCCCTGAAGAGTTTCTCCCTTGTAGGTGTATGAAATATCGGTGCGCGTTGTTTCCCTAGCTGTTCCACCGAGAGAATGAACAAGCTTTACCACCCCTTGCGAAAGCTTCTTGCTGGCCGAAGAGAATCTAATGCAGCCGAATTTTTCAACCCAGCCATCAGTCTCGAGCAGCCCAACTAATACGCCGATCCGCGTGGCTTTTCCTGCGCTGAAAATAGACTCTGGGATTTCTTTATCCTGCGCAGTTTTCCCCACCAAGCCGTACTCTCTCAATCTCTCAATGAGAGGGTTTTTACACCCACGATGATTCGTTACCGTGTAATCATTCCCGCCAATATGGCGGAGGTTCAGTGGAAATACGCTGGCCGCCATGCGAGACAGAACGTAGTCTTCTGAGTTAGTGAACTTGACGCTTTTGGTTAAAGAACCATCGCCAAGGAGAGCACCTAACACCCACCCGTCGACGTGATCGGTTGATGAGCCAAAATCACCTGACAGCGATGGAATGCGCAGCCTTCCTTGATACCTAACCCTCTGAAGCATCGCTTCTAACTTTTCAGTATCAACTACACGATCACCTTCAAATTTCGACGAGCTTATCTCCCAAAGGTGAGAGTCGGCCGCCTTAACGGTGCGCCCATCCTCAAAAGTGACTTGATACATTTTGCGGACTCCCTGAGGAAATACCCCAGTAACCATTGAGGCGTGGCCATCAACAGATGTAACTTGTTGACCCACTTTGATTTTCCCATGCGTTGTCCAAGACCCGTCCTGCAAAAGAATTTTTGCGTCCAAGGCCATTGCTTTCCCCATCTTTGGCCTTGCGCCAATCACGAACAAAGAGCCTTTAACCAGACCTTTCGGCGCCAGCAGTCGGTCGAGTGACGGGATGCCGGTGCTCATGCCGCGCTGTTCGCCTGAAGGGTCAAAGCGTTTCTCCAGATCCGCAACCCAGTCATCCATAACCTCGCCGAACGAACGCAAACCACGGCGACTGCCGGTTTTTGAATGGTCTGCGAGCTGGGTGAAAATACCCTGAATGGCCTCGTACTTCTGCGTGGCGCTCATGCCGTTACGGGAATACAGCAGCTCAGTAGCTTCGGTCAGACGGTTGATACCGTAGCGCTCCATTGCGGCTTCCCGGACTGATGCTGCGTAAGCCACGATGTTTGCAGCGCTGGGAGTGTTCTTGGCTATCTCCGCAAGGTAAGCAAAGCCACCTACCTGCTCCGCGAGCCCTTTGCCTTCGAGCGCGTCGAACAATGTCAGACCATCGACTGGCTTGTTGTCGCGGAACATCTGGCGCATCTCGGCAAATATCAGCTGGTGAGGTCGGCTGTAGAACGACTCAGGCTTGAGCATCGCCAGAACCTTCTGGACTCGCTCGCTGTTGTCATCATCCAGCAGCAGGCCACCGATAACGCTCTGCTCTGCTTCGAGGTTTTGCGGTACAGCCATGAATTCAGCGGTCATCACGATCCCCCTCGCGCACTTCGATGTACAGCTTTTCGGTCAGGAACTTATCGAATTTCATGCGGCGCCATGTCTTCCCGGATTTCTGGTCTGGTCGGTCTTCAAGCATCCATCGGCAGTTCTGAGCGATGTAGCGCAGATAACTTCTGAAACCGTCCATATCCATCGGCTTGCCGTCCAGGTTGCGGGCGATCTTGTTAGCCTTACCCCAGAAGGTGCGGATCAGATTGCGTCGCTCATCAGTGAGGCATCTCCATCCCCGTGCTTCAGGCAGTTCGTCTTTCAGGCATTGCCATACTTCATCGCATGACAAACGAGACTTTTTCTCTTCAGCGGGTTTCTGGTCATTTGCGACATACTTACTACCGTTAGGTAGTAAGTTATTTAATATATTGTTATCTGTGGACACTGGCTGGACATCGGCTGGACACTCCACCTCCACAGGCATTGGTACGACTGCGTTTGGGCTGGACACCGGCTGGACATCGGCTGGACAAAAATTTGACTGATATTCGTCATATTTGACCACTTTTAGAACAGTAAAACGGTTGTTTGATTTGGTGGTGATCATGCCCAGATTCTGGAATTTACGGAGCAGTGATTTAACGCGATCAGCGGTCAAACCCGTTTCCATTGCCAGCGTGTTTCGCCCGGTAATGAACTCTCCGCGTTCGCAGATCACATCGCCGACATCAGTCGATACCAGTGTCTGTTCGTGATTAGCGCGCAGGAGCAGGTGAACCCATAAATGAGCCGCCTCAGCGTCCTTATAGAACGGCACATCCATAATTTTACGGTGCAGCAAGGCAAACCCCTTACCGTCATTAGTGCGCGGTTTCTGGAGCCTTCTGGCCTCTCTGGCTTCGGCTAAATTAGATACGTTACCCACGGCCACTCTCCTTACGCTTCAGCTCTTCCAGGATGGCGCGCATCTTCTCTGCCACAATCGGATTAACCGAGCGGATGAAGCGGTCGCGGGTTATGTTTTTATGTACAGCGGTATGGTAATAGCGTGGATTTTTTGCCATTATTCCTCCTGCAACTACTCTCGTTTTTGCATCAGAAAGTCGGTTCTGTTCGCGCAGACCGGCTTTCGCCATTTCTGTAGTTCTCACATGACCCCCAGCATCGATGTAACCATCGTCATCAGTGGGCCCACCTGCTCCGGCATGAGGCGGAACAGCGACGCTATACCTTCGCTTACCTCTTTCAGCTTTTGATGCTCTGGAGCGTCCAGCAGCACGGCCTGTTTAGCCTCTGCGAGTTCTTTCTCGGCTTCAGCCAGACGAGACATTTTGCAATCGGCACCGATCAGGCGAGTGCGATACTCAACCGGCAGCACGGCCATGATTGCCGGTGCCAGCTGGAGAATGTTGTTGGCAGCATATTCGGTGTCGCCGTCGATCCAGCGGAACACCTTCTGCATCTGGCGGTGAGAGTCGGTCGGGATATCCAGACCGGTGCCGCCGGTTGCCCGCCACTCTTCAACAATCAGCGCCGCGACAAATTCACGGCTGCGGCAGTCAGCTGCCCAGGCGCGAACCGCTGCGCGGATCCCATCGATGTTTAACACCGCGGAATCAGGCTCCCGGCGATTCTGGTAAATCATCGCCGTTGGCGAAAATTTGTTACTTTGTTGATACGCAAGTGAATGCATTGCTTTCCCTTTCGTGGTTAGGGCCGCCGTTAAGCGGCATTGTTGTCGGCCGGTGACGGGAACAGCGTCGGCAAGTCAGGGCGAATCTGGTATGCCTGAATCTCACCACCAGTTGCTTTTACGATGCTGTTCACATGCTCCGGAGAAACCTTCGCTTTGTTGTGTAGCCACTTGTAAACCGCCTGCTGCGACACTGCGCACGCTTCACCAAGGGCTTTTTGAGAGCCGACGATGGTGATAGCGGTTTTAATGGTTGGGTTCATAACAACCTCCGTAGTGAATATGAAAGAAGAATAAAACTATGGTTGTATTTAGTCAACAACCATTTTCGTTTGATGAAATAAAACCACGGTTGTACATTTGACCTTATGAAAACGACACTTGCTGGAAGACTTAAAGAGGCGCGCGCGGCACGAGGCCTAACACAAAAGGCACTCGGGGATCTCGTCGGTGTTAGCCAGGCGGCCATTCAGAAAATTGAAACAGGAAAAGCCAGCCATACCACCAAGCTTGTGGAAATTGCTAACGCGCTCGGGGTAATGCCTGATTGGCTCAGCTCTGGAGAAGGGGTGATGCTTAATGACGGGAAGCCAGGGGCAGCTTTATTAACTAATGCAATTTCGGACGTATTCCGCGTAGACGTTCTCGACCTCACTGTCAGTGCGGGGCCAGGTTCATTCATGATTTCTGAGTTTGTAGAAGTTCTGCATGCTATTGAGTTCACAAACGAACACGCCCGCTCCCTCTTCGGCAATCGCGCACAGCACGATGTGAAGGTGATGACTGTAGACGGTGACAGCATGTGCCCTACGATTCAGTCTGGTGACCGCCTCTTCTTTGATGTTTCCGTGAGGAACTTCAAGGTTGACGGGGTATATGCATTTGTCTTTGGGCAACACTTCCATGTCAAGCGCCTGCAAATGCAGGGCCTACAATTAGCCGTACTTTCAGACAACCCAGCATACAAAGACTGGTATGTAACAGAAGAGAATCAGGACCAACTCTACATCATGGGAAAAGCGCTGATCCATGAGTCTATAGCGTACAACAAGCTGTAGAGACGAAACTGCGGCTGGTGCGATCTGATTCCTCCGTCGAGTGACTAAAAGCCGCCATCTATACTTTAGGAATTCATCATGGACAAGAAAGACCAATTTAAAATAATTACTCTCAAGGTTCTCTTGGACTTCATTGTAGAAAATAAGATTGATGTAACATGTCGTCTTTGTGGTCATTCGAATCTCTCGGTGCCACAAATACAGATTGCCAGCGATACGCCAGGTGAGTCAAATTTCTCTCAACGCGTAAATATATTTAAAAACAATAGCTTATACTCAGACTCTGCCGACATGTACTACATATCTCTAATTTGTAATAAATGCGGGAACACTCTACATATTGATGCTGATACAGTTTTTTTGTGGGTAAACAAAATTACGATTCCAAATACTGGTGATGAAAAAAATGGCAAGTAGTGATAATGTTGTACCATTTATAAGTGACATAACTTCCAGCATTCAGCGTCGGGATGGTGGAGGTGGGGGGGATGACATGCTAGAAGCAAGAGTGGCGAAACTTGAAGCTGATGTAGAAAACATCAAAACAAATCTGTCCGAAGCCAGAACAGATATTCGCGAACTGACAAAAAACTCCTCAGACACAAAAACAGATGTGTCTACGATACTTCAAAAACTTGTTGATATTGACGAGAAATTATCTAGCAAGGCTGGAAAAGATTTTGTGGATGTTAAAGTTAGCAGCCTAAAGATTTGGATGTTAGGGATTCTTTTATTGTCAATCGCAATGCCTGTAATTTCATTTTTATTAAATCTTTACCTAAAAAAACCATAAACCCGGACACCGCGCCGGGTTTTTATTTGCCCTTCCGCACCATCTCAGCCGCATCTCGTAGCATCCCCTTGTGGATCACGTTCCCGACGGCTTTACGCTTCCCTTCCAGAAATCCCACAATGTTGTCCTTGTTGATCTCAATCCCGTTGTAAACCAGCTCGAATACTACGCACCCAACCTCTCCAGCCATGAAAGCCATTCTGTCGTCTGCAAATCCATCACGTTCCATAGCCACCTCCTGATGTTTTTTTAAACATACCATCATCGGAGCTAAAAATAAATTACGTTAAAAAACAACCAAATAAAACCAATGCAATCATTAATACAACTATTATTGTTGACGATAAAACAACTATGGTTTTTAATAAGCCCATCGAAACGAAACATCGACAGCTGAGCGAAGTTAGCCAGCGGCGGACAGCAAGTCGCCTGCTTTTTAACAACATGCAGATTTACAGCGTCAATGACCTGTTAAGACCCCTACACGAAAACGTGCTGTATCACCGGGTGCGATCCGGTCGGTGAAAGAGTATCCCCGCGCGAGAGCGAGAACGGCGTGAGAACGGGCAACACTGGCAGGGAGTTGGCGCTGACCAATACAGGGAATGTTTTGGGGTGTGGTCAGTGAGAACGGCCTAATCGTGAAGAGGGCCCGGCTCATGCGGCTGGTTACCGCCCACACCGACCAAAGCATTTCTCCCGCATCAGCGGGTAACGACAGAGGGTAAGGCGATGAAAATCAGTTTATTAACAAGTGATATTGAAAAAGATAAGGCTAATGAGATTAGCGAAATCATCTTCCAGGCATTGCAGGAAATCGATCCAGCAGAGTTTAAAGATGAGGACTCAGGTGGCCCAGAGCGGGCATCAGGCCTTGCCGATCAAATTTCAGAACGCCTTGTACTCAAGGGCGCATCTATCAACTAACCCGCCACGGCGGGTTTTTTCATACCTCAGTCGCTTCACCGAGGCGGCTTAGTTATGACAACCGGCGGCCATCCACCGCCCATTAGCGCAGAAGTCTTGTTTAACGTTCAGCAGCCCAGCTTACGGGCGGAGTGATTATGCAAAAATTTATCGTTATCCAGCAACACGCTTGGTCAAACGACCACGGTTACGGCATTGGTTATTCCTCAGATTTGGAAAGATTTGATAAGCGGGAAGTGGCAATTTCTCACGGATTTGAAGTAGCAGGTTGTGATGATTTCAATATCGGTGTTATCGCCGACGGCCGACTAGTGTCGCTCGACTGGATGGAAAAGCCAGTAGGAAACGGAAAAGGCGTTTCAGTTGAGAAGCTCCAGATTATCTCTGATGCCATTGGCTTGGAGGCATCATGACAGTCACCCACAACGGCAAGCAGTACACCGCCAAAAAGCTTAACGATAACGAGTGGCAGCTCACGTCGGTATCTGCACCGCGCGACAAGCTGACGCTGAACCGCTGGCAGATGCATATCGCTGGCCTCCTGAAACAGGTTGAGGTGAAGGTATGAGCATACCCTCTCATTATCGACAAAAAGACGTGAATAAAAACCGCCGATCAAAGCTTAAAGAAAGATTGAAGAATCTGATAGATAAATCAGATGCAAGCAACGGCAATAAGGTTTTCCTGAAACAAAACATAGCTTCATTAATGCAAGAGTATGCAGAGCTATGGGAATGCAGAAACGGAAATGGAGAGAGCTCATGAACGGAATGCATTACGGCACCACCCCGCTCATTCGCCAGTGCGTCACTCCAGGTATGATGGCAATGCATGAAGGCCGCACCTATCGCGTCTCAGCAGTCATTCAGGAGCGCAAATGGGTGTATCTGCACACCGATGCAGAAATCATCCGCCTCAGTGACTGCGTGATTGACGTTCTTCTGGACGGTCACGGCAACCCTCTTACCCATTAAGGACTTTGTCATGGAAACTAAATTTCTTTCTGACGGCCGTAAGGTCGTTGTCGTTGGTGCGCTGAATAATCAGGAAACAATCGTCCAAGAAGTGTTTGTCACGCAGCAGGGTGATGAAATCCCTGGTGGCGAGCGTTTTGTGGTAAAGAGCCTACATGACCAGCCAGTTGAAACATGGTCTTCTCGTGAAAAAGCAAAACAAGAAAAAGCCCTTGCTGATGCGAAGTTGAAAATTGAGAAGATCAACTCGGAAATTAGCAACCTACAGAACACATTAAGCTTCTGGAGAGAAATGGTTAAGCAGGTCAAAGCGTTCTCAGATCATATCAATGATGCTGACCTGGACCATTTCGCAGATGTAATGACCGGGCAGGTTAAATTTGCCATCCGTCGTGATTACGGTGTGCCATCCATTGAAAAGTTTGAAGATTTTATGTCTTCAATTGACAACTACTATGGACGTAAAAACTTTGAAGGAATCAAGTGCTTATCTCTTTTGGGTAGCACTAATGGAGATATCGCATTACGAGTAAATCGCTACTCAGATGGCAGTGGGGGAAGCGATACGGTTGAGTTCTACAAGACCATCGAAGAAGCCAGGCAATGTGTTAAGCGCATAGCTATGGAAAAACTCAACGGTAACGGCCTGAGCATTGATGATGTCAAAAAGTGCTGCAAGATGGGTATTGTTTTCAGCAGGGATGAGTTACAAAAAATAAAAGAACGCCTCTTCTCTGCATCGGAAAAGAATCTCGCCCACTTCCAAGAGAACTTCGATAAGCAAGTTGCTCAGATAAATGATGGCAAGCTGGCTATAGAGAAAATGCTTAACGAAGCAATCAACTAGCCATATACGCATTTTCAGATCCCTAGGCAAATAACCCTTAACCAATTCAACTGCTGCCTGTCACCAGAGGGCGGCATCTGCACATCCAAATTTCAGGAGAAACCATGAGCGAAGTAACGGACTTAACTGTCATCGAAATCAAGCCGGAACAGGCGCCAGTGCTTTACGTATAGGGCGGCCTTGATGATTATCTCGAGCAAATCCGCCAGGCAGTAAACGAAGTGCCGGACCTGTCCACGAAGAAAGGCCGTGACCGTGTCGCCTCTCTGGCAGCACAGGTGTCCCGCAGCAAGACGGCAATCGAAAAGCCGGGCCGTGAGTACCTGAGGCGCCTTAAAGAGGCTGTGCGTCCGGCTGAGGCCGAAATTAAGCGATTCGTTGATGCCTGCGACGAGCTGCGCGATGCGACCCGCCGACCACTCACCGAATGGGAAGCCGAGCAGGAACGAATCCGGGTGGAAGAAGCCTGGAACGCCATGCACGAAGAAGCGCTGGTGATGAACGAAGAGTTCGACCGCCAGCGTGCCGCGCAGATCGAAGCAGACCATGAAATGGCTCTGCTGATGAATGACGCTTTCGACCGAGACGCAAAAGCAAAAGCAGAAGAAGCAGAACGCCAGCGCATTGCTCGTGAAGAAGAGTTGAAACGTCAGGCGGCAGAACAGGCTAAACGTGAATCAGAAGAGAAAGCCGAGCGCGAACGCGCTGAGGCTGCGCGCCGGGAAGCGGAGTTGAAGCTTAGGGCTGAGCAAGCGGAGCGTGACCGTATAGCTGCAGAGCAGAAGGCGGAACGCGAGAAGAAAGAAGCTGCTGAGCGTGCACGACGCGAAAAAGAAGAAGCCGTTGCCGCCGAGCGCCGCCGCCTGGAAGAGGCAGAAGCCGCCCGTCTGGCCGAAGAGCAGCGCAAAGCTGAAGAAGAAGCCCGCCGCGCCGCAGACAAAGAGCACCGCCGCACCGTCAATCGTCGTGTCTACGCAGATCTGATTGCTCAGGGCATCCCAGAAGAATACGCACAGAAAGCAGTGCTGGCGATCGCTGGCGGCAAAGTGCAGGACGCGCACATCAAATATTGAGGCAACCATGAACGCATACCTCACTTACGACCGAATCGAAGACCGGCGCTGGGCTGAACAGCAGCTCATCGACGAGAAAGAGAAGTGGATCGACGACCGGGCGAAAGAGCTGATCGCCATGTTCCCGAAATATGCTCTGCAAATGAGTAGCCTGTTTCTCCCAAAAGAAGCGCAAATGGCACTAGTCGGTCAAAAGGCAGAGGAAGCCTATAACGACTATGTCACACGCATCTGTTACGACCGCGCCGAAGAAGAGTGGGATCGCCTTCATCCAACCTGCCCGTTTTAATTTTTGAGGGGATTAACGATGGCAAACGAATTAACAATCACGGCGAGTGCGCTGGCGGAAAAAGGTATCGACGTCGCTACCTGGAGCGCGCTGAAGAACAGTATCTACCCTGGCGCCAAAGACGAATCGGTAATGATGGCGCTCGATTACTGCCGTGCCCGCCAGTTGGATCCGTTGCTGAAGCCTGTTCACCTCGTGCCGATGAGCATCAAAGACTCAAGAACGGGTAAAAGCGAATGGCGTGACGTGGTAATGCCGGGCATCGGGCTTTACCGCATTCAGGCGGACCGCTCAGGTGATTATGCCGGTGCCCGCGAACCAGAGTTCGGGCCAGACACGACTCAGATGCTCTCTGGTGTCGAGGTTACCTTCCCTCAGTGGTGCAAATACACCGTTTTCAAGCGCATGCCCAGCGGCGAGATCGTCGAGTTCAGCGCCAAAGAATACTGGATTGAAAACTATGCCACCGGCGGTCGCGACACCACGGCGCCGAATGCAATGTGGAAAAAGCGCCCATACGGCCAGCTGGCGAAATGCGCAGAAGCCCAGGCGTTGCGTAAAGCATGGCCTGAGATTGGACAGCAGCCTACCGCCGAAGAAATGGAAGGTAAATCACTGGACGTAGATATCCGTGACGTCACGCCGCGCAACACCACTGAAGCACTTCCACCAGCAGCAAGCGAAGAAACGCTGCAGGCGATAACCGATCTCTTAACGACCCTGGATAAAGACTGGGAGAAAGACTTCCTCCCTGTGTGCAGCGACATCTTCAAACGGCCAATTCTTGAGGCGTCAGACCTCACTGAAGAAGAGGCACAGAAAGGGTTCAACTTCCTTCAGAAAAAAGCTAAGGCGGCAGCATGACACCCGAAATTATCCTGTCCCGGACTGGCATTGACGTAACCACGATCCAACAGGGCGATGAGGCGTGGCACCGGCTGCGCCTCGGCGTTATAACCGCCTCAGAAGTGCACAACGTCATCGCCAAGCCAAGATCGGGAAAGAAGTGGACTGACATGAAAATGTCCTACTTCCACACGCTGCTCGCCGAGGTATGCACCGGCGTCGCGCCAGAGGTTAACGCCAAGGCGCTGGCCTGGGGCAAGCAGTACGAGGAAGACGCCCGCACCCTCTTCGAGTTCACCACGGACGTGAAAGTCACGGAGTCTCCGATCCTGTTCCGTGACGAGAGCATGCGCACCGCGTGCTCCCCTGACGGCCTGTGCAGTAACGGGTTCGGTCTTGAGCTTAAATGCCCTTTCACCTCTCGCGACTTCATGAAATTCCGCCTTGGCGGTTTCGAAGCAATCAAGTCTGCGTACATGGCCCAGGTGCAGTACAGCATGTGGGTGACTGGAAAAGACGCCTGGTTCTTTGCAAACTACGACCCACGCATGAAGCGCGAAGGCATTCACCACGTCGTCGTTGAACGGGATTCACAGTACATGACCGATTTCAACGAAATGGTGCCTGAGTTCATCGAGAAGATGGACGAGGCGCTGGCAGAGATCGGCTTCACGTTTGGCGAGCAATGGAGGTAACAATGGGAGCAAATCACTGGCAACCATGGGAAAACCTGTTCCTGCATGAAGTTGCCGGACAGATGCCCGTCTCATTGATTGCCGAAAAACTGGAGAGAAGTGAGCGCGCCGTTTACACACAGGCTGCTCGCCTCGATGTGAAATTCCCAGCCAACACCAACCTAAGGAAGTGGACCAAAGCAGAGTTGTTTCTGTTTGGCCGGTTCACTCCCGAGGAAATCGCCACGGCAACCGGCCGCTCTATCCACTCCGTGCGCAGCAAGCGCAACTCACTTGCCCGATCGTCAGGAGGAAAAGTCATGCCTGAATGGGCTACCGAAGAGCTTGCGCTGCTGTGGCGACACTCAAACGCTGAAGTCGCACAGATTACCGGCCGTAGCATTAAAGAGGTCGGAGATAAGCGGCTGCAAACCAATATTGAGCGTAATGGCTGGGATGTTAACGATCCGGAGCGGGAGGATGCATGACCGGAAAATACTCTCTTATCTACGCTGATCCACCCTGGTCTTACGGCAACACCATCAGTAACGGGGCCGCTGCCGATCACTACTCCACCATGAAGTTAATCGACATCAAGCGTCTGCCAGTGTGGGAACTTGCCGCCGAAAACTCGGTGCTGGCGATGTGGTACACCGGAACGCATAACCAGGAGGCTATCGAACTGGCCGAAGCTTGGGGATTTACCGTTCGCACGATGAAGGGCTTTACCTGGGTGAAGCTGAATCAGAACGCCGAATTGCGCATCAACAAGGCGCTGGCCGAGGGTGAAATCAACGACTTTTACGACCTCCTTGATCTGCTTAACGCAGAGACGCGCATGAATGGAGGCAACCACACCCGGGCCAACACTGAGGACCTGTTGATTGCCACCCGCGGCGCCGGGCTGGAACGAAAGCACGCCGGGATTAAGCAGGTGGTCTACAGCCCGCTCGGCGCGCACAGCGAAAAGCCGTGGGAAGTGCGCCACCGTCTGGAACTGCTTTACGGTGATGTGCCACGCATTGAGTTATTCAGCCGCAGCGCGGCGCCGGGCTGGGATCATTGGGGAAATCAGTGCGCCACCGCCGCGGTTGAATTGCTACCCGGCTGCGCCATCGACGTCGTGAAAACGGAGGCCGCATGACGCCAGAAACAGACAACGCCATCCGCGCCGCCTGCCGCCGCTGCACCGAGGAAATCCAGCAGGCCATGCGCAAGAAGCCAAAGCCTAACTGGAACGATACGGTGCCTCCCATCATCAACAAGCATCACAAGAAAATTGAAGCTCTGGGAGTTAGCCTCCTGGAGTTCGTCGTTAAAACTGGCCGCCTTAACGGGCGGTTTGGAGCCGAACAATGAATATGAAAACTGAAAAAATCGTGATGATGGACAGCGATGAAGCGGCCAGCATCCAGACCGTAACTGGTTGGGTAGACCGCCAAGGTCGTTTCTGGGGCGGTGACGAGCACCAGGCGCGTTGGTGCGGCGCTACTCATCGCAAGTGCAAAAACAAACCTGACGAACACCCTATTCATAGCACTCATGGCTATTGCGAAGAATGCCACCGCGAAAGCCGACAGGCGAAGTTCTCTACCTTTGAGCGCGCGGTATGGGCCGGAGAGCCGCTCGTTATCTTTGACAGTGACCAGTACTTTTTCGACGCTGAATCGCTGGCTGATTATTGCTATGAGCACTCCCTGCTGCCGAGCGAGCTGCAGTTAATGATCTGCGAGCCTAACCACCCGCCGGAGTTCGATCTGGAGCAGCACTGCGAAGAGATAATACCTGATGGTGATGACTATTACTGCTTGCCGCAAGCTGTGCGTGATGCTGCTGAGGCGCTGAATAAGGCGCTGAAAGAAAGTGCTCCAGTATCGTGGAGCGCAAGCAATCGCGTGGCGATCGTCTCTGACGACATGCTCAACGATGAGCAGAAGGCCGAAATAATGGCGGAGCGCGCCGCATGAACAGAGCCTCACCAGTTGATTTGAGGAAAAGCCTCGAAATCGCCAACCACCTGGCGCACATCGGGATTCGCTTCGTGCCGATCCCTGTGGCGAACGAGGAAGAATTCCAGACTCTGGCCGCCGAGCTATCTCGACGGCTTGAAAATATGGTGGTCGAAACCGAAAAGAATGAAGGCGGTGCAGCATGAAACTGATTAACCGCGGTAATCAGCAGTCTCCTATCGCGCGACAGGCATGCGACATCGCACTGACTGCCCACCAGCAAAGATACGGCGACTATGGGCGCAGCAAGATGAAAGAGACGTATACGGTGAAGGTTGAAGGCGTGAAGGTCTGGGTGGAGGTGGTGAACCGCAAGGCGAGCTATGTGGCCACGGCAATGACCGGCATGCGCCGCTTGCGTGCCCTTCCCGGCCAGGCGTCCTGATAAAGAATTATCAAACGGCCCCGGTTGGGGCCCTTGGAGAACGAAGATGAGCAAAGCAACCAATAAATTTGAGCTGATGAGCACTAAAGACATCTGCGGGCAGCTGTGTATTTCCTCACGTACGCTCGAACGCTACAGGAAAAGAGCCCCAAACGAGAACCCTTTTCCTGAGCCCGATTGCGCTTACATGGGTGGCCCCAATAAATGGCTAAGAACTAAAGTCACTGCCTGGCAGATTAAAGAGATGTCACGATCAACCCGTAAGCCGATGTCTCACCTGAATCTAACCCGTGATGATAAAGGCCGTCTCACCCGACCTGACGCGGCGTGAACTCCAGAATGTCGGGCTCGACGATGCTCATAAGTCGGGCCCACCACTTACCATATGCCACTCTCATTTCCTCCACATAGGTGTGCTTGTCGTACACCGACCACACACCAGGCAGTTTGTGCCCCAGCATTATCTCGGCGATATGCGGCTCAGTTAGCTCTGAGAAATTCGTTCGCGCAGTTCTGCGTAGGTCATGAATAGTAAAGTGTGGGACCTGCTCGTTATAAGCCTTCAGCATGAACTTAACCAGGTTGCTGCTGATGCTCATGTGAAAGCCTTCGCTCATCGGTTTGTCTTCGTATTTTGAAAAAACAAAGCGTCCTGGCGCCAGCTCAATGGCCCGTTTAATCAGCGGGAGCATTTCCGGGATGATAGGTCGAATTATTGGTTTCTTTGTCTTCCGTCCTGTCTTGTGGTTTTCCCATGGAACAGTCCAGATCCCTTCTTCAAAATCAAAATGTGCGACTTCTGCCTGCCGGAGTTCGCCGACCCTGCACGCCCATATCAGTGACAATTTATAGAGGATCTTGTTTCGCTCAATGAGGCGGGAATCCTCAATGGCTCGCCAGACAATCGCCAGTTCTTTACGGTCTAGGGTTCGCTCGCCCATTTGTTTCTGGATGCCGAAATCACGCCCAGACATTTCTGACAGCGGGTTAACTTCCAGCAGCTGCCGCTTCACAGCCCAGGAATAACACTGTCGGCCGTTGCTGATTACGCGCCGGGTGATCTCGCTGTAACCCTGGGCCAATCGGTCCAGCACAGTGAGCCAGTTATGCAGCGTGAGCTGATGCGCAGGGTATTTACCAAGCTTGGGGAAAACGTGCAATTCGAATGTACGTAAAATCTGCCCTGCGGTTTCTTTCTGAACGCACACCATTGAATGCCATTCACGAAACAGCTCTTCGAAGGTGTACTGGCTGTTAATCTTGGCTTTGTCGAGGCTTTGCCTGATCCGTGGATTTTCGCCACGGGCAAGAATAGCGGCCCACTTAGCGACTTCATCGCGCGCGGCTTTTAATCCGAACTCCGGATAGCTGCCGATCGTCATCTTGTCCTGTTTGCCCAGGAAGCGGAATCGGTAGAAAAAAGTAACGGCCCCCTTTTTGGAGATGCGTACCCACAGACCATCACGGTCTGCCTTTTCTTCAACTTTGTCTCGTTCGCGCCCAAGGCACGACTTTAGATAACTATCTGAAATAGCCATGATTTGTCCCTGCGTGTGTCCATCAGAACGGGAGGTTATGTGTCCATCATAGGATATGGACGCACTGGTGGACACAAAAACCATGACTTATGATGTCGTAGGTTGACTGTACATGCAAACAGTATAATTTTTGGAAAGGCTGATTTGATGGGGATCTTGAGGCGTTTTTGTCGGAGGTTTGCGGAGGCTGACGGAGTATCAATTATCGATGTGAGCAATGATCGAAAAGTTACGTATGTTCTTCATATAGTTAAATAATTATGCCTTACGAATTCCTGGAGGCCGCTGTTCTTAGCCTGACGTTTTTCAGTGCGAAAACGCAGCATTCTACACTACATCCTCGCCACCTGGAAATGCACTTAGAGACAGGTATAGCGTGAAGAAAGGGCGTTTTCTGTATTAGGGCGTAAAAATTGATAAAGCCCGATGGATCATCGGGCCTCAGAAGAGAGCGTCTCGACACGAAGCTGGTCTGGTGCCAACCCAACGCTGAGAATGACAGGCTGCCACTCTTCGCGCGCGGCAAGCTTCGGTGAGAGACCTTTAGCAAGCCAGAATCCCCCGATGCCCCCCAACGCGGCACCGCACATGGCGGCCACATCAGTACCAAACAGCGTCTGGAAAAGGCCGCCCATGATAAATAACCCGACCAACGGAGAGAGATAGACCAGCATAGCGGAACCGAGCAGACTGCCTTCCGCAATCCCCAGTTCAACCTTCTGCCCCGCCACCAGCGGCTGTTCACTTGGCACAGAGATAGTATGCGACGTTTGCGGCCCGAGCTTATTCAGCACGCGGCTGCCGCACCCGGCACGGGATGCGCAGCTATTGCATGAGGCTTTGACATCGCAACTGACGCGCGCAACGCCATTTTGCCACGAGACGACGGTTGCCCACTCTTTAATCATTGCGCGGCCCTGAATTTAATGCTGTCTGAAATGCGCTTCGCCGTCTGCGGAGGTAATTCACCCACAATCGTGATCTCTGCGTTATCACGTACCGTGGTGCTCACCGTGCGACGTCCGGTACGAAGCATTTGCTCAGAGCTGTTTGCCGTTGCGCGGTTGATATTCACCGAGAAACTGAACAAACCGTCGGAATAGAGGCGCGACTCAACGGGCGTGTCAATAGTTGGCAACTGACGACGGCTGCTGGACACTTCGCTAAAGCCTTGCGGGATCCAGGAAGGAACCCAGTTGAAGTTAACGGAATCCCCTGCCGGAACAGAAAGCAGCGGCGGCAGGCTGGCTTTGGCCAGATTCTGCATGCTGTTGCCAACCTGATTGTTCACGCTGAAGGAGATCACGCGGAACTGTTCAAGCGTTTCACCGTCGCGGTCAAGCAGGTCCACACGCATCGGCAGCTTGGTTTCCGCATCAATCCAGACGATATAGCTGTAGCGCGTGCCATCGCGAGCAACCACGCGGATCACTTCACACAGTCTGTCTGCGATGCGCGTACGCCCTACCGAAATAAAATCGTAGTAAGGGGCCAGCCGCTTGAAGTCGGTATAGATGAGTGACGGCAGAGAATCAACGATATAGTCGCCATTGAGCGTGAAAGGCTCCAGGCCGGGCTCGAAATAGCTGATTTCGTTGCCTCGCTGGACAACTTCCCGACGCGGACCATCCATCTGTAAAAGCTGGGCGAGTGGCTGATTATCAAGACGGGCATGACGATAGCGTAACGACTCGACGCCCTGCTTATTGATGCTGATAAATGCCAACTCATAATTGAGTGACTGGCTGGCCAGATTCATTTGCTGCAACAACGCCCCGGATGAAACATCAGCCGAGGCGTTGGCAGAGAAGAACAGGCTACCCGCCATCAAAGACATGGCGAACCAAAGTTGCTTCATTACTGCGATTGCGTTCCTAAAGTTTGGTTTCCGGGCACCTGCACAGCAGCTTGCTGGGTTTGGGCCTGCTCAAACTGAAGCTGTTCAGAGTGCAGACGACGCTGCAACTCGTAATCCTGCAACATCGCATTAATGCGACGGCGCTGCTCCTGCACCTGCTGTTGCTGACCGCCGCTGGCGGAAGCATCAGCCGGTACGCCCAGGCTAACCGGGCTCGCTTTGCCCATCATCGGCAGTGTGTTAAACACTGGCGCTTCTGGCTGCTGATTAGTTTCAGACTGAGTATTATAGTGCTGGACGCCAACGATAACTGCAAGCGATACGCATGCAGCAACCCCCATTTGGGTGAGCTGGCTGGCCCACGGACGCACCTTTTGCCAGAACGGCATTTTCTGCCACTGGTGAGGTGCAGGTTGAGCTTCAGGAATCAGCGGAGTGGTCTGATGAACAGGCTCATTCTCAATGGCCGCCATCACGCGGGCAGAGATATCGAAATGGAGAACCTCGCCGGTATCGCCGCGCAGCGTGTCACGGATGAGATGGTAACTCTCCCAGGTCTCTTGCATTTCGGGAGAATGAGACAGCTCGTTGAGCAGCTCACTATCCAGCGTCTCACCATCCATTAAAGCGGAAAGTTTTTCTTTCTGCATGCCTAATACCTTTTCCAGTATCCCGCTATCGTCAACGCCTGATAAGCGGTTGAACTTTATTATCAATAGCTTCTCGCGCACGGAAGATTCGTGAACGCACCGTGCCGACCGGACAATCCATGATAGCGGCTATCTCTTCATAGCTCAGACCATCAAGCTCCCGTAACGTAATTGCCATGCGTAAATCTTCAGGGAGCGACTCGATCGTGCGAAAAACAATTTGTCTCAGTTCTTCTGACAACATTAAGTTCTCAGGGTTCGAAATTTCTTTCAGCGCACCGCCACTTTCGAAGTTTTCGGCGTCGATAGCGTCTACATCACTGGACGGCGGACGACGACCCTGAGCAACCAGATAATTCTTTGCCGTATTAACAGCAATACGGTACAGCCAGGTATAAAAAGCACTATCTCCCCGGAAAGAATCCAGCGCGCGATAGGCCTTAATAAAAGACTCTTGCACCACATCAGGCACATCACCTGACGGTACATAGCGGGAAACCAGACTCGCCACCTTATGCTGGTAGCGCACCACCAGTAAGTTAAAGGCTTTCTGATCTCCCTTCTGGACCCGTTCAACCAGGACCTGGTCCGTTAACTGCTCGCTCATCCGAGGTAATGTCTCCCCAAACCTAAATTCCACGCGTTATCGAAACGCCACTCTAAAAACACCGCACTTTGAGCAAGCACCGAGTTAGAGTGTCCGATCGTCAATAAGTTCCGTAACGCCTTTGTTTTTGTTCATCGCGCCGCAGACTGTTCATTTTCTCTCATTATAAGTCTGTTCACGATACGCACCACTTTCTGACAAGAAACATCTTTTTTCCCGCGAGAAGAGTAACGCAACCCAGTCTTTATTTCACCACAAAATCTGACGCTAACGATCTGCTTCGCAAAATAATTTCATTCCTTTACCCGCTATTTACTCCGTCTTACGCGTTTAGCCATTGCAACAACCTCTAAAAAAAACGTGCGATAAATCGCACTCAGGTGCTATTCTGACCCAACACTGTTTAGTAAATTAAACAACAATCATGAACACAACATCTGAACTCCATTGTGATGTCCTGATCATCGGTAGCGGCGCTGCCGGTCTCTCTCTGGCGCTGCGCCTTGCCGAACATCAAAACGTTATCGTTCTGAGTAAAGGACCGATAAGTGAAGGTTCCACATTTTATGCCCAGGGCGGCATTGCCGCCGTGTTTGACGAGACCGACAGCATAGCGTCGCATGTAGAAGATACGTTGATTGCCGGCGCCGGGATCGTGGATGCGCACGCCGCAGAGTTCGTTGCCAGCAATGCCCGCCATTGCGTTCAGTGGCTCATCGATCAGGGCGTATTATTTGATACCCAGATTCAGCCTAACGGTGAAGAGAGCTACCACCTCACGCGCGAAGGCGGCCATAGCCACCGCCGCATCCTGCACGCAGCGGATGCCACCGGTAAAGAGGTGGAGACCACGCTGGTGGGTAAAGCGCTTAACCATCCTAATATTCGGGTTCTTGAGCGCAGTAATGCCGTTGACCTGATTATTTCCGACAAGATTGGCCTGCCTGGTCCGCGTCGCGTGGTGGGTGCATGGGTCTGGAACCGTAATAAAGAGAAGGTTGAAACCTGTCAGGCGAAGGCCGTTGTACTGGCGACGGGCGGTGCCTCTAAGGTGTATCAGTACACCACTAACCCGGACATCGCTTCCGGAGACGGTATCGCCATGGCCTGGCGCGCAGGCTGCCGCGTGGCGAATCTCGAATTTAATCAGTTTCACCCAACAGCCCTGTTCCACCCTCAGGCGCGCAACTTCCTGCTGACGGAAGCCCTGCGCGGTGAAGGCGCTTATCTGAAACGCCCTGACGGTACCCGCTTTATGCCGGACTTTGACGCGCGTGGCGAGCTGGCCCCTCGCGATATCGTTGCCCGCGCCATCGACCATGAAATGAAACGTCTGGGCGTGGACTGCATGTATCTCGATATCAGCCATAAGCCAGCCGCATTCATTCGCCAGCATTTCCCGATGATTTACGAAAAGCTGCTGAACCTGGGGATTGATTTGACCCGCGATCCGGTGCCCATTGTGCCTGCGGCCCACTATACCTGCGGGGGCGTGATGGTTGACGATCACGGGCGCACCGACGTAGAAGGTCTGTATGCTATCGGCGAGGTGAGTTATACCGGCCTTCACGGCGCGAACCGTATGGCGTCGAACTCGCTGCTTGAGTGTCTGGTGTACGGCTGGTCAGCGGCGGAAGACATCACGAAACGCATGCCTTACGCCCGCGAGACCGAGCACTTACCTGCCTGGGATGAAAGCCGCGTGGATAACCCGGACGAGCTGGTCGTGATCCAGCACAACTGGCATGAGCTACGGCTGTTTATGTGGGACTACGTGGGGATTGTGCGCACCACAAAACGTCTGGAACGTGCGTTGCGCCGCATTACTATGCTGCAGCAGGAAATTGATGAATATTATGCCAATTTCCGCGTATCAAATAATCTGCTGGAGCTGCGCAATCTGGTGCAGGTTGCCGAGCTGATTGTTCGCTGCGCCATGATGCGTAAAGAGAGCCGCGGCTTGCACTACACCCTGGACTACCCGGATCAGCTTGCTGAATCCGGCCCGTCGATACTGGCTCCGCAGGTTCACATAAACAGATAAAATGCCTGGGTCAGAGCAGTGTAATCTTCGGAATAACGCTGGTCTGGCCCTCGAATCACCATACGGTCATTAAAGCATTCACCTTCTTTTGGCGAGAGCGCCAGCAGCACACGGTGCGGCAGTCGTCCTTCCGTATCAGAAATGTCAGTTCGCAAACGTAATGTCCAGCCAATCTCCTGCGCCAGACTAATAAATGTATTACCCGTGCTTTCTGGCAACACTACGCAAAAAAAGCCCTCTTCAGAGATGAGTTCAGCCGCGCTGGTAAGCAGTGCTTTATGATCGAGTGAACCGGTATAACGCGCCTGTTCACGTTCAGGGGTACCACACTCGACACCGGGCGCGTAGTAAGGAGGGTTGCTGACGATAAGATCGTAACGCGCAGTTTGTTCAGGCGCCCAGACCAGCACATCCGCACATTGAACGCGAATCCGGTCTGCCCAGGGGGATTCGGCCGCATTTTCACTCGCCTGCTCTGCAGCCTGCGCATCGAGCTCAACGGCATCAATCGTGACATGCTCTTCCGTACGCTGGGCCAGCATCAACGCCACCAGCCCGCTGCCGGTACCGATATCAAGAATACGTTTAACACCTGCGACAGGGGCCCATGCTCCCAGTAAAATACCGTCGGTGCCGACTTTCATGGCACAGCGATCGTGGGCGACAAAAAACTGTTTAAACGTAAAACCATCGCGGCGCAACTGCGCTTTGAGTTGAGACATGTCAGGGCAACCTTCTAAGTGAAACTGGAGTAGCATAGGGGAAAGCGAAGGCACCGCAAAGCGATATCCATACAAACAGATGAAGATTACAGCCGTAACGTCTATAATCAGCGCCCCACACAGAGGTAGAACATGACTGTAACGACTTTTTCCGAACTTGAACTCGATGAAAGCCTGCTCAATGCACTTGAGAGCAAAGGCTTTACACGCCCGACCGCCATTCAGGCAGCGGCCATTCCGCCTGCGCTTGAGGGCCGCGATGTGCTCGGTTCTGCGCCAACCGGCACGGGGAAGACAGCAGCCTATTTGCTGCCTGTGTTGCAGCACCTGCTCGACTTTCCACGAAAAAAATCAGGCCCACCGCGTATTTTGATCCTGACGCCTACGCGCGAGTTGGCCATGCAGGTTGCCGATCACGCGCGTGAGCTGGCGGCTAACACCCATCTGGATATCGCCACCATCACCGGCGGCGTGGCGTATATGAACCACGCCGAAGTGTTCAGCGAAAACCAGGATATCGTTGTTGCGACGACGGGCCGTTTGCTGCAGTACATTAAAGAAGAGAACTTCGACTGCCGCGCGGTAGAAACGCTGATTCTGGATGAAGCCGACCGCATGCTGGACATGGGCTTCGCACAGGATATCGAACATATTGCGGGCGAGACGCGCTGGCGTAACCAGACGATGCTGTTCTCTGCCACCCTTGAAGGGGACGCGATTAAAGATTTCGCCGAGCGTCTGCTGGAAGATCCGGTTGAAGTCTCTGCGACGCCCTCTACGCGTGAGCGCAAGAAGATCCATCAGTGGTATTACCGTGCGGACAACCTTGAGCACAAGGTCGAATTACTGAAGCACCTGCTGAAGCAGGAAGATGCTCTGCGTACCATCGTCTTTGTGCGTAAACGCGAGCGCGTGCACGAGCTGGCAGAAATGCTGCGTAATGCGGGCATTAATAACTGCTACCTCGAAGGTGAGATGGCGCAGGTTAAGCGTACCGAAGGCATCAAACGCCTGACCGATGGCCGCGTGAACGTGCTGGTGGCGACAGACGTTGCCGCACGCGGGATCGACATTCCGGACGTGAGCCACGTGATCAACTTCGATATGCCGCGCAGTGGTGATACCTATCTGCACCGCATTGGCCGTACCGGTCGCGCCGGACGTAAAGGTACTGCGATTTCACTGGTTGAAGCGCACGATCACCTGCTACTGCAAAAAATTGGTCGCTATGTTGATGAGCCGCTGAAATCTCGCGTCATTGACGGCCTGCGCCCAACTACCCGCGCGCCGAGTGAAAAAATGACGGGCAAACCGTCCAAGAAAGCACTCGCAAAACGCGCTGAGAGAAAAGAGAAAGAAAAAGAGAAGCCACGCGTTAAGCAACGCCACCGCGATACCAAAAACATTGGTAAGCGTCGTAAGCCAAGCGCTGCCGCGCAGGATACGAAAACTGAAGAGTAAGAAAAAGCCGGGGATTTCCCCGGCTTTTTTATTCCCCCCCGAAACTGGAACCTTACAGGCTTTCAGTAAAGGTACGCGCGATAACGTCGCGCTGCTGCTCTGGGGTCAGTGAGTTAAAACGAACCGCATAGCCAGACACGCGAATAGTCAGCTGTGGGTACTTTTCAGGGTGCTCAACGGCATCCATCAGCGTTTCACGACGCAGAACGTTAACGTTCAGATGCTGACCGCCTTCCACGCGCACTTCCGGTTTCACTTCCATTGGGATTTCACGATATTCGATTTCGCCCAGTTTGCTCACTGGCACGATCTCATCTTCAGTAAAACCGGCTTTTGCCACCACGCAGCGTGCTTCGTTTTTCTCGCTGTCCAGCAGCCAGAAAGAATTGAGCAGATCGTCATTTGCAGCTTTAGTAATCTGGATACCTGTAATCATGTGTTGCCTCCCTTAGGCTACATTAACTGGTGTCGGCCTCACACGGCCAATTGGTAAAACCATTGTTTCTTGTGTGTATATATATCACTCGCACCCCGGCGATTTATTGATTTAAATCAACAAAAACACCAACCACATAAAGAGTGTGGTTTGAATTTATTGTTTTAGATCAATTTAAGCACCTTACCAATTCAACTGGTTGTGTATCTTTTCAAAATAAATTTAGTTACTTAGCGCACGTTTCAGCGCGTCATTTTGCTCACTGGCGTTTAACAGGTAAGCTAGACACAGAATGAGATTCGCAGGAGAGCGAGATGACCACACCGTTGACATGGCACGATGTGCTGGCAGAAGAAAAACAACAACCCTATTTTATCAATACACTCAGCACCGTTGCAGCTGAACGTCAGTCCGGGCAGACGATTTATCCGCCGCAGAAAGATGTGTTCAACGCCTTTCGTTACACTGAGCTGAGCGATGTAAAGGTGGTCATTCTTGGCCAGGATCCGTATCACGGCCCGGGTCAGGCACACGGGCTGGCGTTCTCCGTCCGTCCGGGCGTGGCTATCCCACCTTCTCTGCTCAATATGTATAAAGAGCTTGAGGGAACCGTTCCAGGCTTTACCCGCCCCACCCACGGTTACCTGGAAAGCTGGGCGCATCAGGGTGTGCTGCTGTTAAATACGGTACTCACTGTACGGGCGGGTCAGGCACATTCTCACGCCAGCCTGGGCTGGGAAACCTTTACCGATAAGGTTATTAGCCTGATCAACGAACATCGTGAAGGCGTGGTGTTTTTACTGTGGGGTTCTCACGCGCAGAAGAAAGGGGCGATTATCGACCGTCAGCGCCATCACGTTTTAAAAGCGCCGCACCCGTCTCCGCTGTCGGCACATCGCGGTTTCTTCGGCAGTAATCACTTTGTTCTGGCGAATGAATGGCTGGAAAAACGTGGCGAAACGCCAATTGACTGGATGCCAGTGTTACCGGCAGAGAGCGAGTAGGATTTGAATGTGCCGGGCCAGACCCGGCACATTGAGAGGCTTATGCCTTATTCTGACGCCACCATTCCGCCAGCAGTACGCCGGTCGCAACGGACACGTTCAAACTTTCTACATTACCTGTCCCGTCGATAGAGACGCTCAGATCAGCGCTGGAAAGCGCCGCGTCAGACAGACCGTCACGTTCCTGACCTAATACCAGCACCATTTTACGCGGCAGCGTCGCTTTAAACAGCGGCGTACCAGCATGGCTCGACGTGGTCACGATGGAATAACCCGCTTTACGGAACTGCTCAAGGGCGTCCAGCACGCTGTCGCCGGTGATCGGCTGCACATGCTCCGCTCCGCCTTCTGCAGTGCGGATAGCGGCACCGGATTCCAGCAGTGCGGCATCCTGTAACAGCACACCCTTCACGCCAAAGTGCGCGCAGCTGCGCATCATCGCGCCCAGGTTGTGCGGGTTGCCTACATCTTCCAGCGCCAGCACGCAGTCATCGGCATCCGCCTGGCTGACCCACTGCTGCACGGTGGTGCCGTTACGTTTTTTAATCAGGAAGCAGACGCCGCCGTGGTGCTCGGTACCGGACGCTTTGGTCAGCTCGGCATCATCCACCACGTGGTAGGCTTTACGGTTCGCAGCCATCCAGCGCAGTGCTTCTTTAAAGCGCGGGGTCACGCTCTGGATAAACCAGGCGCGGACGATACACTCAGGGCGGCTCTGGAACAGCGCCTGGCAGGCGTTCTCGCCATACACGCGGGTCTCTTCCGCACGCTGACGGCGCAGCACTTCCGGATCGATAAAGCTTTTGCCGCTGATACCGCCGTGATCGGCTTTCTCTGGCGTCTCATCGCCCGGGGCGCGAGAAACGGTGCGCCACGGGGAGGCGTTGTCACGCGGGAAGTCATCACGCGGACGATCGTCGCGTGGACGGTCACTGCGTGGGCGGTCGGAACGCGGACGGTCATCGCGTTTGCGATCGTCACGTTTGCGGTCATCACCGCGGGTGTTTCTGTCATCGCGGGCGGGGCGACGGCCACCGTCTGCACGAGAAGACGCCGGACGCCCGCCACCTTTTCCGGTACGCGGATTTTGGGTGCGTTTATCAGAGTCATCATCACTGCGGACATACATCACTTTGACCTTGCCGCTTTTGTTTTTCATTTCGTCGTTCATGCTTTTCTCCACCAGCGCTGCGCGAAGCGCGCAGATTACCCGATGTGCCAGCGCATAGCCATAATTTCGTACAAAAGCCTGTGACTATTGTTCTCATTGAATAAAACGCATTGTTGTTTCAAACAGGCTCATTGATAATATGTAACATATTAGAAACATTATCGGCGTTCTGCCGCTGTCCCACGGCTCTATCAGAGGTTAGTTATGAATACCGTATGTGCCAACTGTCAGGCTCTTAATCGCATTCCGGACGATCGGATTGACGATGGTGCGAAATGCGGACGTTGTGGCCACGAACTGTTTGATGGCGATGTCATTAACGCGACGGGTGCTACGCTGGACAAACTCCTCAAGGACGATCTCCCGGTGGTGGTCGATTTCTGGGCACCGTGGTGCGGTCCATGCCGAAGCTTCGCGCCAATCTTTGAAGACGTGGCCGAAGAGCGCAGCGGTAAGATGCGTTTTGTTAAGGTGAATACCGAGGCGGAACGCGAGCTTAGCGCACGTTTCCGCATTCGCAGCATCCCGACCATTATGATCTTTAAAAACGGTGAAGTCGTCGACATGCTCAATGGCGCAGTACCGAAAGCGCCGTTTGACAGCTGGTTAAACGAATCACTGTAACTTTCACGGGGCACATCTTGTGCCCCGCTCCCGCCTCTGCGAAAATGGCGTTTTTCCTTCACTTCGCCCATGACCGATAACGCTGTCCTCCTGTTACGCGCCGAACGCCTTGCACGCGCCACTCGTCCTTTTCTTGCCCGTGGCAATCGCATTCGTCGCTGCCAGCGCTGCCTGCTTCCGCTTAAAGTTTGCCTGTGCGAAACGCTGGCACCCAGTACGGCTAAAAGCCGTTTTTGTCTGGTCATGTTTGATACCGAGCCGATGAAACCCAGTAATACAGGGCGGCTGATTGCCGATATTCTGCCGGATACTGCCGCGTTTCAATGGTCCCGCACCGAGCCGCCACAGGCCCTGCTCGATCTGGTGACAAACCCGGACTATCAGCCGATGGTCGTTTTCCCGGCCTCTTACGCAGGCGACAATCGTCAGGTGCTTTCGGCGCCACCATCCGGTAAGCCACCGCTGTTTATTATGCTGGACGGCACATGGACCGAAGCGCGGAAAATGTTTCGCAAAAGCCCTTACCTTGACGCGCTGCCGGTCATTTCTGTCGATCTTTCCCGCGTCTCGGCTTATCGCCTGCGTGAAGCGCATGCTGACGGACAATATTGCACCGCCGAGGTGGCCATCGCGCTGCTGGATTTAGCCGGGGATACCGCAGCAGCCGGCGCCCTGGGCAACCATTTCTCTTGTTTCCGGGAACGCTATCTGGCGGGAAAAACCATTCATAAGGGCAGCATCACAGCAACAGCGTCAGAAAGCGTTTAAAATCATCAGGTCGCTTGCAATCACGGGAGACTTGCATGAGCCAGCGAGGGTTAGAAGCGCTATTACGTCCTAAATCCATTGCCGTTATCGGCGCATCCATGAAACCGGATCGGGCAGGCTATCTGATGATGCGCAACCTGCTCGCGGGAGGATTTAATGGCCCCGTCATGCCCGTCACGCCGGCTTATAAGGCCGTTCAGGGGGTGCTGGCATGGCCAGATGTGCAGAGCCTGCCTTTTGTGCCGGACCTCGCCGTGCTGTGTACGAATGCGAAACGCAATCTGGAACTGCTGGAAGCACTTGGCAAGAAAGGGTGTAAAACCTGCATTATTCTCTCGTCTCCACCTGAACAGCAACCCGAACTGCTCGCCTACGCCAGCCGCTACCAGATGCGTATCCTTGGCCCGAATAGCCTGGGCCTGCTCGCCCCCTGGCAGGGGTTGAATGCCAGTTTCTCCCCGGTACCGATCCGCAAAGGCAAACTGGCGTTTATCTCGCAGTCGGCTGCAGTATCGAACACAATCCTCGACTGGGCGCAACAGCGCGAAATGGGTTTCTCCTACTTCATTGCCCTGGGCGACAGCCTGGATATCGACGTTGATGAGCTTCTGGATTTCCTGGCTCGTGACAGCAAAACCAGCGCGATACTCCTTTATCTTGAGCATCTGAGCGACGCCCGTCGTTTTGTATCGGCTTCACGAAGTGCTTCGCGCAATAAGCCGATCCTGGTTATCAAAAGCGGTCGCAGTCCTGCTGCCCAGCGTCTCCTGCAGTCTCATTCCGGCATGGATCCCGCCTGGGATGCCGCCATCCAGCGCGCGGGGTTACTGCGGGTGCAGGATACGCACGAGCTTTTTTCCGCCGTTGAGACGCTCAGCCACATGCGCCCACTGCGTGGCGAGAAGTTAATGATTGTCAGCAATGGTGCGGCCCCTGCTGCGCTTGCGCTGGATGAACTGTGGCTGCGCAACGGAAAGCTGGCAACGCTGGGTGAAGAGACGCTTCAACGCCTCAGAGAGGCGCTTCCTACAAGCGTGATGCCCGGCAATCCGCTTGATTTGCGCGATGACGCCAGCAGCGATCGCTATATTCGGGCTATCTCAATTTTGCTGGATAGTCAGGACTTCGATGCATTGATGATTATCCACTCCCCCAGCGCAGTCGCGCCGGGCAGTGAAAGTGCGCGCGCGTTAATTGAAGCTGTACGCAACCATCCGCGCGGCAAATATGTCACTCTGCTGACAAACTGGTGCGGTGAGTTTTCATCTCAGGAGGCACGACGTCTGTTCAGCGAAGCCGGTCTGCCAACCTACCGTACGCCGGAAGGGACCATCACCGCATTTATGCATATGGTGGAATATCGCCGCAATCAGAAGCAGCTGCGCGAAACCCCGGCGCTACCTGGTAACCTGACGGCGAATACCGTCGACGTTCATCGACTCTTGCAGCAGGCTATTGAAGAGGGCGCGACATCGCTTGATACGCATGAAGTGCAGCCCATTCTGGGCAGCTACGGGATGCAAACCCTGCCAACCTGGATCGCCAGCGACAGCGCCGAGGCAGTACATATTGCGGAGCAGATTGGCTATCCTGTCGCTCTTAAGCTGCGCTCTCCCGATATACCGCATAAATCAGATGTTCAGGGTGTCATGCTGTATCTGCGTACGGCAACGGAGGTACAGCAGGCAGCCGATGCCATTTTTGATCGCGTTAAGATGGCCTGGCCGCAGGCCCGGATCCACGGACTGCTGGTACAAAGCATGGCTAACCGCGCAGGCGCTCAGGAACTACGAGTCGTGGTAGAGCACGATCCCGTCTTCGGCCCGCTTATTATGCTGGGAGAAGGTGGCGTGGAGTGGCACCCGGAGGAACAGGCTGTCGTTGCTTTACCGCCGCTGAACATGAACCTCGCGCGCTATCTGATCATTCAGGCGATTAAAAGCAAAAAGATCCGTGGCCGCAGTGCCTTGCGTCCGCTCGATATTGCCGGGTTAAGTCAATTCCTGGTGCAGGTTTCTAATCTGATCGTGGATTGTGCCGAGATCCAGCGGCTGGATATCCATCCGCTACTCGCTTCCGGCAATGAGTTTACGGCGCTGGACGTGACGCTGGATATCGCGCCCTTCGAAAGGGACAGAGAGAGCCGCCTGGCAATCCGTCCATATCCTCTGCATCTGGAGGAGTGGGTAGAGATGAAAAACGGGGAACGCGTCCTGTTCCGCCCAATTCTGCCGGAAGATGAACCCCAGCTGCGGGCCTTTATCTCTCAGGTTACGAAAGAAGATCTCTACTACCGCTATTTTAGCGAAATCAACGAATTTACCCACGATGATTTAGCCAATATGACCCAGATCGACTACGATCGAGAAATGGCGTTTGTTGCCGTGCGTCGTGCAGATCATGATGATGAGATCCTCGGCGTCACGCGAGCCATTTCTGACCCGGATAATGTCGATGCGGAGTTTGCCGTGCTGGTGCGCTCCGATCTTAAAGGCCTGGGGCTGGGTAGACGACTGCTGGAAAAACTCATCAGTTATACGCGAGATCACGGATTGTTGCGCCTGAATGGCATTACTATGCCAAACAATCGCGGTATGGTGACCCTGGCGCGAAAACTCGGATTTGACGTTGATATTCAGCTGGAGGAAGGTATTGTTGCCTTGTCCCTCGTCCTGACATCAGCAGACAAACACGAGTAACCTACTGGAAATGTTACCCACTTTGGACGGGACTGGTGGTATCATTGTCCGCTTATGTTGTTTGCATGGTACAGACAACCCTTCAATGAACAGAGAAGAAACGCACTGTGATGTTGTCAAAATTTAAGCGTAATAAACATCAACAACACCTTGCTCAACTACCGAAGATTTCTCAGTCAGTTGATGATGTAGAGTTCTTTTATGCTCCCGCTCATTTTCGGGAAACGCTTCTGGAAAAGATTGCCAGCGCCACGCGACGCATTTGCATTGTGGCCCTGTATCTTGAACAAGATGAAGGCGGTCGTGCGATCCTCAACGCACTCTATGAAGCTAAACGTCAGCGTCCGGAACTGGATGTTCGCGTACTGGTTGACTGGCATCGCGCTCAGCGTGGCCGTATCGGCGCAGCCGCTTCCAATACTAATGCAGACTGGTATTGCCGCACGGCGCAGGAAAATCCTGGCGTCGATGTCCCTGTTTATGGCGTACCCGTTAATACCCGTGAAGCACTCGGTGTCCTTCATTTTAAAGGGTTCATCATTGATGACAGCGTCCTGTACAGCGGCGCAAGCCTGAATGATGTCTACCTTCATCAGCTCGATAAATATCGCTACGACCGCTACCACCTGATTCGTAATCCACAGATGGCCGATATCATGTTCAACTGGGTTGATAAAAACCTGGTACACGGTCGTGGTGTTAATCGCCTTGACGATCCTGAGCGTCCTAAAAGCCCGGAGATCAAAAATGATGTTCGCGCTTTCCGCCAGGAGTTGCGCGATGCTGTCTACCATTTCCAGGGCGATGCGAACAACGAAGAGTTATCTGTTACCCCGCTGGTAGGGCTCGGCAAATCAAGCCTGCTGAACAAAACGATCTTCCATTTGATGCCATGCGCAGAGCAGAAACTCACCATCTGTACGCCATACTTCAACCTTCCTGCCGTGCTGGTGCGAAATATCATTCAGCTACTGCGCGACGGTAAAAAAGTGGAAATTATCGTCGGCGATAAAACAGCAAACGACTTTTTCATCCCTGAAGACCAGCCGTTCAAAATCATCGGTGCGCTGCCTTATCTTTATGAGATTAACCTGCGTCGTTTCCTGAGCCGTTTACAGTACTACGTCAACACTGACCAGCTGGTTGTGCGTCTGTGGAAAGATGAAGACAACAGTTACCACCTGAAAGGAATGTGGGTCGACGATGAGTGGATGCTGCTGACCGGTAACAACCTTAACCCACGCGCCTGGAGACTGGATCTGGAAAACGCTATTCTCATCCATGACCCGCAGCATGAGTTAGCCGCCCAGCGTGAACGTGAGCTGGAGTTGATTCGCACGCATACTACGGTGGTTAACCATTACCGCGAACTACAGAGCATTGCCGATTATCCGGTGAAAGTCCGTAAGTTGATCCGCCGTTTACGTCGTATCCGTATCGACCGACTTATCAGCCGTATTCTGTAATGTCAGAGCCCTGTCACCCGCAGGGCTTTTTTATGGAGCCCGTTGATGCGTACTTCTCTGCTACTGAGCGTCCTCTTTCTGAGTGGCTGCAGCCAGATGGCCAACGATAGCTGGTCCGGACAGGATAAGGCTCAGCACTTCCTCGCCTCCGCAATGCTGTCTGCAGCCGGTAACGAATATGCACAGCATCAGGGATACAGCCGGGACCGGAGCGCAGCGATAGGATTGATGTTCTCAGTAAGCCTTGGAGCATCAAAAGAACTGTGGGATAGCCGCCCCGCGGGGAGCGGCTGGAGCTGGAAAGATTTCGCCTGGGACGTCGCCGGTGCAACCACCGGTTATGCCGTCTGGCAGATGGCGCATTATTAAAGACGAATGCCCTTCCCTTTGCGATGCAGCATCAGGGAGACAATAAAGGCCAGCGCCCCCATTACCGTCACGTACCAGAAGAATGTCGTTTCACTTCCCCATGATTTAAGCGACAACGCAACGTACTCCGCCGATCCGCCAAACAGCGCATTGGCTACCGCATAAGAGAGCCCTACCCCTAGCGCTCGTACCTGTGCCGGGAACATTTCGGCTTTCAGTATTCCGCTGATCGAGGTGTAGAAACTGACAATCACCATTGCCAGCATCACCAGTGCAAATGCGGCATATGGCGAGGAGACATGCTGAAGGGCTGTCAAAATAGGGACAGTACACAGCGCCGACAGCCCACCAAAGATCAGCATTGAGGTACGGCGACCAATCTTATCGGAAAGCGCACCGATAATCGGTTGTATGAGCATAAAGACAAAAAGTGCCACTGTCATAACAACGCTGGCGACGTTTGCGTGCATTCCGGTGGTGTTCACCAGATACTTTTGCATATAGGTAGTGAAAGTGTAAAAACTGAGAGAGCCGCCCGCAGTGAAGCCCAGCACCATCAGGAAAGCTTTGCGGTTTCGCCATAATCCTTTGAATGTTCCCGCCTCCTTTAGCGTCCTGACCTCTTTCTGCGAGGTTTCATCTAACTGACGGCGTAACCAAAGTGCGACAATCGCCAGTGCTGCGCCCAGTGCGAAAGGAATTCGCCATCCCCATGTGTGAAGTTGTTCGTCTGTCAGGATCTGCTGCAGGATCACCACCACAAGAATCGCCAGCAATTGACCACCAATGAGCGTAACGTACTGGAATGAGGCGTAAAAACCTTTGCGGCCTTCCAGGGCAACTTCACTCATATAGGTCGCACTGGTACCGTATTCACCGCCCACCGATAGTCCCTGGAATAAGCGAGCCAGCAAAAGCAGCGCAGGCGCCCATGTCCCGATCGATTCATACCCTGGTAAGCAGGCGATCACCAGAGATCCAAAGCACATCATACAAACCGAGATCAGCATGGAGGCCTTGCGCCCGCGACGATCCGCAATACGCCCAAACAGCCAGCCCCCAATGGGTCGCATTAAGAATCCGGCGGCAAATACCCCTGCCGTGTGTAGTAGCGGTGTTGTGGTGTTGCCGGACGGGAAGAAGATATGTGCGAAGTAGAGTGAACAGAATGAATAGACGTAGAAGTCAAACCATTCAACCAGATTCCCGGAAGAGGCGCTGACGATTGCCCATACCCTTCTTCGGGTATCACTGTTAGCCAGCGTCCCGTTTGATGTAATACTTTCTGTCATTGTGATTATGCTCCTGCCATAAACAGCGGTGTATTGAGCCAGGAGACTCAATTACCTCGTAAATGAAATGTTATAATTTTGTTATAAATAACATTGAGACAGGGATCACACATTCCATTAGCAGGGTAAGAGATTAAGAGAAAGGCCAGGGGAGAAAAACCAAAAGCAAAAAACCCCGCACCTTACGGTACGGGGTTCTTCTTGATTGATGCCTGGCAGTTCCCTACTCTCAC
>NZ_JBMKHA010000024.1:0-79484 GCF_049238365.1 Enterobacter cloacae complex sp. IR53030 | reverse complement strand
ATAACATCCATGACTGGTGGAGCGCAATTTTTAGTCAGATTCATTATGGTTTCCTTAGTGTAACTAAGCGTGAAGGAGGCCATAATCCGTCTTAAGACAGATCCGGCAGCTTTCAAAGGCTGCATTACAGGTAAAACGCCGACCATCCTGATACATCGGGCGCTTCTTTCACGTCATGAAGCATTTTGTGCAGGCGGTGGCTTAGTTCGTGGTAAGAAGACCGATAATAGAAAACTGTTTTTGCGGTTCAAAGGATTATGACGGATGAGATAAACGAAATGCGGCGCAGCTTCCGTAAATGGGCTGCGCCGTAAGGACATCAGAGATAGCGTGAAGGCTAGATTTTTTCAGGCGCAACATCTAACGCTTCAGCAATCAATGTTTCGCCTTTGGGCCAACACGGCGGGTAAGCGCATTTGCCAGTGTGGAGGATGCCAGCCCAACCTGACGCGAAAGCGCTGACAGCGAAGTGCCACGTTTTTTCAGCCCGGAGATAATGTCGGCAGTATGACAGTCAGACGGCATCATGCTTTGATCTCCACACCGTCAATAAACTTCACGCCACCGGCAGTACGCAGCCATCGCGGGGATTTCATTTCCGCAACGAAGTAATTAATCAGGTCGTACAGCAGCAGCTAAGGTACTTCTCCGTTTCAGAGGCGAAGAGGATTTGCGTAATAGCAAGGCAGTAACGACAAAGCTCAGTACATTCAGGATCGAAGCGGGGAGAACTGGCAAGAAGCGTGTCAATGGTCAGAATTTCAACCAGATGGAGAGGGAAAGGTTTTAACAGTGTGGGTTGCAGTAACGTCAGACTGGTGTTGATTCTGCCGCAAAGCGCCATTTTCAACGCGGGATCGTTGCTTTCAATCAGGGTTTCGGCAAAGGTTTAGCAGTGACTGGCGAGGATAGTGAAATCCGTGGTGGCATTAAAGGGAGCAGCAAGTACCGGGTGTGTCTGAGTGAGGAGTGTAGCCATAAGGCAACGTCCGGTATATGAATTTAAATTCCACCACCGAAGAGACCAATCTTACGGGTGGTGAACTGAACGGAGTTGGTCTTACCGGTCATACCTACACCGACGCACCTTGCGATACGCCCCCTGCCGCCAATAGAGATGTAGCCGAACGCACGACATAAAACACGACATAAAAAAAGTGCAAATGCGCCATTATGTCGCAGGTATGATATTAAGGAGACCAATGCCGGCGCCTGATTTTGCAGGTGCGGGGTAAGGGTACTGCGATTAGGAGTAGGCGGCGAGTAGCACTTTCTGAAGGTGGTTCACAACTTACTAAAAAACTTGTTATTTCCTGTATTACAGTGTTTATTAAATCATTCAGCATACTTAGAAGGTTACGAAAATTTATTTCAAGGAGAGAAAGTGCATTCTACAGAATATGCAATTCAACAAGCTCTTTACGCAGTCGGTACAGCTCCGACACGTAGTGAAGCTCTTACCAGATTTAAGGAAAATCAGCATTTATTAAAAGACTGGAGGATCCTGTATGCCGACGAGAGTAAAGCAGGACCGCTCTCCCTTAGGCGAGCTCAATTTTCTGAAAAAGGTTTTGTATCAACGTTATTCTCTGGGCATTCATTATGGATTCTGGATCATGATGTCATTTCATCATCAGATACAATGATGTTTCAGGTTGGCTATGGTACTTATATTGATTCTAATGCAGCAAGTTTTATTCGTTCTTTGGCCTATCGTGAAGAGCCTAAAGAACATCTGTTGAATTTTTGTCGAATGCTTTCAGATTCATTCTCATTCGATGAACTATCCAACATTAATCCCTATCTTTATTTATGGGAAGCGCAGAGAGACAGAGCGCCAGAAACGGTAACTGGGATTCGGGAAACAATGGCTGCATTGTTTGCCCTTTCCTGGATTAAACACCCCCTGAATACAGAATGGGGAAAAATGTACAGGAAATTATATCAGGAGCAGGCGGAGGCAGAGGCTGACCGTTTTCTGTATCAATTTTACCAGAACTTAGATGCCGGTTTAGGAAAGGCGATCGAAGACCAGGTTGACCTACTGGAAGCTATGCTGTTAAGAACGAAGTTAATAGAACTGTCTTCCAAAAGATCAGCCCAGAACAAAATGAATGAACTGTTGCAATTCATGCATGATGAATTATCTACCATGATGATTCGCGAATTACTTGTTTGTGCCGACATCCTCTTCCGTGAAGGAAAATCACAGATGTCACAAAAACTCGATGGCTTACAAAAGAAAAAGAGACCCTTCGATGAACTGAGAAACTGCGCCAGAGATTTAAATATGCTCAGGAGCATGGATCAGCTAACAAACTCTATCTCGGATCACACAAATTCTTCATTTTACATCGCCAACTTAATAACATTTGATCGCGATATTATAGATATTATTCAGTTAACAGAACTGCGCGCTATTGCTCTACGTCGCTCATCTTCAGACGCGTTTCCAATTTATAATCGGCAACTGGATACATGGTTATCAGAGAAATTAGGTGAAAAACGCTTGCGCGGCTTAGAAAATATATTCAGGAAGGATGGCTTCGACACACGCTCCAGAGCCAGAAGTCGGAGTACAGTGAAAACGATACTGCAAGAAGACAGACAAAAACTGGCCTGTATCATCGAAAAAATCAATAGTTGAACAATTTTTTGCCATAAGACGCTTTTCTGAAACTCTGGTCATTCTTAGCAGGAAAGCGTTTTCTCTCCATACTCTCTGGTTATAGAGTATTAAAAAATAAGGAGTTATAATCCTCACAGCCTAACCGACATAAGGACGATGCTCAATGTCTGACAGCCTGCTTGTTCGCACCAGTAGAGATGGCGATCAGTTTCATTATCTTTGGGCGGCTCGCCGTGCCCTTCGACTACTGGAACCTCAGTCAACTCTTGTTGCCCTGACCATTGAAGGGGCATCAACGACGGAAATGGGCTCTCATCCAGTGGTTGAGGATGGGGAGGAGCTGATTGATATTGCTGAATATTATGGCAGTAATGAGCTTGCAACAGCAACAACCGTTCGTTACATGCAGCTAAAGCATTCAACGCTGCACTCAGATACTCCATTTCCCCCTAGTGGGTTACAAAAAACCATTGAAGGTTTTGCCACTCGTTATAAGGCACTGATACAAAAAATACCGGTAGAAACGTTACGCACTAAACTGGAGTTCTGGTTTGTGACGAACCGTCCAGTCAGTAGCAGCTTCAGTGAAGCGATCAATGATGCCGCAAGCCAACACGTTACACGTCATCCACGTGATCTGGCGAAACTTGAGAAATTTACCGGGCTTCAAGGCGATGAGCTATCGATATTCTGCCAGCTTTTATATATAGAAGGTCAGCAGGACGATTTATGGAGTCAGCGGAATATCCTGCTAAGAGAATCAGCGGGATATCTCCCCGACCTGGATACTGAAGCCCCTCTGAAATTAAAAGAACTGGTTAACAGAAAAGCGTTAACCGAAAGCGCCGCAAATCCTTCAATTACCAGAATGGATGTGTTGCGTGCTTTAGGAGTGGATGAAACAGATCTTTTTCCTGCGCCCTGTCGTATTGAAAGAATAGAAAATTCCGTCCCAAGAACTCAAGAGGCGACGCTGGTTCAACGTGTTGTTGAAGCATCCGGCGCACCTGTGATCATCCATGCCGATGCTGGTGTGGGGAAATCAATTTTCTCTACTCATATAGGGGAGCATCTTCCCACTGGTTCAGTTAGCATCTTATATGACTGTTTCGGACTGGGTCAGTACCGTAACGCTTCTTCTTACCGCCACCACCATCGTACAGCATTGGTTCAGATGGCTAATGAAATGGCATCTCGTGGTCTCTGTCATCCATTGATCCCAAATGCTGGTACTGGCATATCCCAGTATATGCGTGCGTTTCTGCATCGCCTTTCTCAGAGCATTTCAATACTCCGGGCCTCTGAGCCCCTGGCCGTATTGTGCATTATTATTGATGCTGCGGACAATGCACAGATGGCAGCAGAAGAAATCGGTGAAACACGTTCTTTTATCAAAGATTTAATTAGAGAAAAGCTTCCTGATGGAGTCTGCCTTGTCGCACTTTGCCGACCTTATAGACGGGAATTGCTTGATCCACCTCCTGAAGCACTCACATTATCCCTTCAAGCTTTTGATCGCGATGAGACAGCCGCTCATCTTCACCAAAAGTTTCCAGATGCCAGCGAAAGTGATGTTGACGAGTTCCATCGTCTAAGCTCTTGCAATCCCAGGGTTCAGGCTCTGTCATTATCACAAAATCTTCCACTGAACGACACATTGAGACTTTTGGGGCCAAATCCCAAAACGGTAGAAGATACTATTGGTGAAGTGCTGGAAAAATCCATTGCACGCTTACGTGATACAGCCGGAATATCTGAACGTGCTCAAATTGATACTATTTGTTCCGCACTGGCAATATTGCGTCCATTAATTCCATTATCCGTATTATCTTCGATTTCTGGTGTGGCCAGTTCCGCTATCAAAAGTTTCGCCCTTGATCTGGGACGTCCATTAATCGTTAGTGGCGAGACTATTCAGTTCTTTGATGAACCGGCCGAAACATGGTTTCAGAGGCGCTTTCGGCCATCGGCCGCTGCTCTGCATCAGTTTATTACTAAACTGAGACCACTAACAAAAGATAGTTCCTATGCAGCATCTGTTTTACCTGCATTGATGCTGGAAGGAAACCAGCTTTCTGAACTGATCGAGCTAGCAATATCCTCGCAAGCTCTGCCTGAAACCAGCCCGGTTGAACGCAGAGACATAGAACTTCAAAGATTGCAATTTGCGTTAAAAGCAGCCTTACGCACAGGTCGATACCAGGAAGCGGCTAAACTGGCACTGAAAGCAGGTGGAGAATGCGCGGGAGACCACAGGCAAAGAGCCCTGCTAAGGGACAATATCGATCTGGCAGCAAAATTTGTAGGAAGTAATGGCGTTCAAGAACTGGTTTCCCGTAACGTTTTCCCAGATACTGGCTGGCTAGGCTCCAGAAATGCTTATTATGCCGCAATACTTTCCGAATATCCTGAACTCTCAGGAGAGGCCCGCAGTCGCCTTCGACTCACCATGGAGTGGTTAACAAACTGGAGTCAATTACCAGATGATGAGCGGAGCAGGCAAAATGTTACCGATCAGGACAGAGCGGCAATGCTCATTGCCTGCCTGAATATTCATGGCGCGGAAGCGGCAGCAAGAGATCTCAGAAGGTGGCGGCCTCGAGAACTATCTTTTGACGCTGGAAGAATTGTCGCCACGCAGTTACTGGCTCATGCCCGTTACGATGAACTTGATCAGTTGGCTATTGCTGCTGGAAACGATATCAGTCTGGTTATGGGAATTGTACTGGAAGCAAGAAAACTTCACCGTCCAGTCGCTGAACAGGCAATCAGAAGAACCTGGCGCTTGTTAAAAAGTCCGCGAGTCAACATTGAAGGCAGAGACCATGCTAATAACCAGACAATAGCGGCAATCACTGGCATGGTTGAAATGGCACTTATGCAGTCAATTTGTACTGAGTCAGAAAGCTTCCAGTTGTTGGATCGTTATTTACCAAAAGTTCCCCCTCGTGTTCTGACCTCTGAGTATAGTAAAGAAAGAGTTGCTTACGTCCATGCATACGCTCTTCAGGCAAATCTGATTGGCACTCAATTAACTCTAAGTGATTTAGCCTCAGCCGAGGTCAAAAAAGAACTAATTGCTGGAAAAACCCATAGCGAATCTGATGATCTGCGTCAACTGAAACAATATAGTGGAGTATTAATCCCCTGGTACAATTTACGGGCCAAAGTAATTCTTGGTAAAACTGAGAAAGCAGACTTAGAAAGTGAGCTAAGGGATACTCAAAAAGAATCGACGGCTATTAAGGGCTATTCTTACTCTGAGTATTCATTATCATCAAATGAGATTGCAAACGTATGGTTTGATATTCTGATTGAAGCAGATAATGCCTCAAAAGACGATGTGGATAGCATCATCAAATGGAGTCAGCATAAAGGGAATAGAGTATTCACACCAACGTTTCACCGTTTCAGTTCTGTATGTGCAAAGATTTCAGGGCTTGAAGGGCTTTCATATCACTTCGCAGAACTCGCATTATCCTTATGGAGAGATGAGCACTCTGATGCTCAGGTCAAAGCTGACGGCTATATAGACCTTTCCCGTTCACTCATTTCACTTGATGAACCAGAAGCTAAAGAATACTTTAACCAAGCGATTGAAGTTACAAATAAGTTGGGAGATGAAAATTTAAGTCGATGGGAAGCGATACTTGATCTTGCTGAATATATTGCTGGTAAAGCGCAAGTTCCCCCTGAAATTACCTATAAACTAGCCCGGTGTGCTGAACTTACCAGAGAATATGTTGATCGGGATAAACACTTTGCGTGGAGTGATACTGTTGAGATTCTGGCTGAGTTATGTCCATCTTCAGCCATGGCAATAATAAGTCGTTGGCGTGACCGTACATTTGGCGATCACAGAAATATACTAGCATGGACCATTGAAGAACTTGTAAAGAAAAATAAAATTAACGCACTCGATGCACTTCCTTTCATTACATTTGAGAATGGCTGGCATAAATGCGGCTTGCTTGACTCAGTTTTATCCTCGTGTACCGATGAGAAAGATAAGATTGCGGCATTCGAAGTGGTTTACAACTATACAAAATTTGATGTACAAAATATCGAAAATATTAAAAAGCTGGATGCTATTGCTATTTCATTAGGTATTGAACACTCAGAGTTGAAAGAAAGAATCTCACTTCTAAAGCGTACTGAGGCGACTTCAAAAAAAAACAATCTTTCTCCACATGCCAGTGAGCGAGATCACACCCAAGAATGGAATTCAGTTTTTGAGAACTGTGATTTATCGTCTATTGAGGGTGTTAGTGCTGCATACGAAAAATTTCGTAGTGTTCCTGAATTCTATTCCAAAGAAACCTTCATCAAGAAAGCAATAAGCCGAGTTAAGACGGGCAAAGAATGTAGTTTCATTACTGCCATTGGTGCTATATTTCACTGGGGGCTTTATGATTTTAAATATATTCTTGAATCTATACCCGATGAATGGACATCTCGCTTAAGCATTAAAACAGTTCTGGCAGGTTTAATAAAAGAATATTGCCAGCGCTTCTGTATGCGGATAGGGAAAAGTCGTTTTTACGAGATTTTTCCCTTCGGTCTGGCCAGCAGGCTTTCTGGTATAAGTGAAAAAGAGATTTTCGGTATTGTCCTAGAGGCTATTGCAGAATCACCAGAGCCCGCAAATGCTGACCGTTTGTTTAGCCTTCCAGGCCTTCTTGTTAGTAAACTGGAGCATAATGAAGCGTTAAATGTATTATCTTATGCCCTAGATTTATTTGACGAGGTGCTAAAAGATGAGGATGGTGACGGCCCATGGAACGATAAATTGTCTCCGCCAACTCATGTTGAGGATTCACTTGCAGGATATATTTGGGCACGGTTGGGCTCTCCAGAAGCAGAAATGCGCTGGCAGGCAGCACATGCGGTTTTGGCGCTATGTCGAATGAACCGTACACGCGTTGTTCAGGGGATTTTTCAGCACGCGATAAATGCTACTACATCACCTTTTTGTGATCGCAATCTGCCCTTTTATACCCTTCATGCTCAATTGTGGTTGATGATCGCTGCTGCAAGGGTTGCACTGGATGATGGAAAATCGCTGATTCCCAATATTGGTTATTTCTACCGTTATGCTACTACTGATCAGCCACATGTATTAATCCGTCTTTTTGCTGCCAGAACTTTACTTGCGCTGCATGATAGCGGCCTGAGCTCTATCCCTGCACAAGAAGAGGATAAACTCCGAAATATAAACCAGTCTACGACTCTCCCTGTGCTAGATGAAGTTGAAGAGCATAGAGGTGAAGATTCATATACTTTTGGTATCGACTTCGGCCCATACTGGTTAGAACCTCTGGGCCGTTGTTTCGGCGTATCTCAAAAACAGTTAGAACCTGAAATGCTTCGCATTATTCGCGATGATCTTGGTTATAAAGGCAGCCGCAACTGGGACGAAGATGAGCGTAATAAACGACGCTATTATCACGACAGAGATAACCATCACAGCCATGGTTCCTATCCACGTGTCGATGATTACCATTTTTACCTGTCATACCATGCAATGTTTATGACAGCCGGTAAGCTGCTAGCAACAAAACCTCAAGTAACCAGTCGCTACGATGATGTTGAGGATGTTTTCCAGGACTGGTTAAGAAGGCATGATATTTCTCGGAACGATAATCGCTGGCTCGCCGATCGGAGAGATATCCCCCCCAAAGAGCGCCCCAGTTGGCTTAATAGCAGTTCTGACAATAGGGATGAATGGCTGGCGTCAATCTCTGAAAATGTATTTAACGAAGCACTATGTCCCAACCCCGGAATATTAACGCTATGGGGACGTTGGTCTGACGTTTGTTCAGATCGAAAAGAATCTATTGTTGTCCATTCTGCTTTAGTATCACCGGAGCGATCTTTATCGCTCCTCAGAGCATTGCAAACAACGAAAAACGTATATGACTATAAAATCCCTGATGCTGGGGATAGTCTTGAAGTAGATCATGCATATTACAAGCTAAAAGGATGGATTAAAGATATTACTGAATACTGTGGGATTGATGAGTTTGATCCCTGGGCGGGTAATGTAAGGTTTCCAATCCCAGAACCAGCCTCATTTATCATTAATGCGATGAAATTAACTACTGATAAAGATCATCGGGTATGGTATTCACCTTCTAGTGTTGAACCGGCGATGGTTTCCAGTATCTGGGGCCATCTATCAGGTAAAAATGATGAGGAAAAATCACATGGCTATAGGCTATGTGCTTCAATGCACTTCATAAAATCAGTACTAGAAACATTCAACATGGATCTCATTTTAGAGGTTGATGTTGATCGCTATTCACGAAAAAGCAGATATGAACGGAGTAATGAAAATGAGCTCGACAATATCCCTTCAAGCACTCGACTCTTCCTCTTCCGACATGACGGAACCATCCACACGCTATACGGCAAGTATCGAGTTAGGGAAGAAGTTAGTTGATGAGCTTAAACTGAATGACTCTGTTGATACGTTGGGCCGGTGGATGGCCCACTATATTGCAGAACTCCTTTACGATGCGGAACATAGCCCGGATGAAATTATTCGTGCAACTAAACATGCGGAGCTCAGGGACTCTATTTGGGCATTCTGGGTTAATCGCTACGAATTGCCAATTGGCAGTAAACCTTTTCAGGAACCTGAACCTATTCTGAGAGCCTTACAAAGCCTTGATCCTGAAAACGAGCAGCGAAGATATTTTTCCCCCGCACAAGAACTGATAGATACCGAAAAAGAACCAGACGAAGTTAAAAAATGGCTCTCAATCGCTAATCATATTGATTCTACGGCGAAAATGCTGATTGATTACTGCCTCTCTTTAGCTGCAGAAAATGCTATTGATAAATCTAAAGAATGGGTTGAATTGGCGCAACAGGCCGGACTTAACGAAGACATCGATATGATTGAATTGCGGATTTTTCGATTTCTGGATAATCCTGTCAATAAAGATGATCCGACGGTTGTACAAAGAAGAGTACTGGAGAAACGGCAGAAAAAACTCGCAGCGTTTCTCTCGTTAGCTTCTCAATTAGATGAACAACTCAAATCAGAACTTGAAGCTTTGCCAGCATCTGAGAACGAGCCAACCGGGGATAATACTGGTGTTTGATATAACTCAGTTTAGCCATAGCTATCTGGCCCAAGCGTTTTTTATTAATCCTTAAGGTTTAGTAACAGGAGTTTTCATGCCAAATCTCAGATTTTTGATCGAAAATATCGGTTCGAATCAGGACAATATAAAAACCGCTTTCAGTAAAGCTTACCATCTTTGCAAAGATGCTGGGCTTCAACAAATCACGTTGGTTTTCCCTGCAAAAGGAATGTTTTGCACTCTGATATTGCAACATTTCTCGGCGCACAAACTGCAAAAACATTGGGAAAAGGCCAAACCGTCGATCTGGGAGATAACATCCGACTAGACTTTAAGATCCCTAAGAGTTTCTCACCATATGATAACTATGACGTAATACTGGCAACGTATCTTCTGAGCAAAGACATGGATATTGTTGATAGTGCGCAAAATATCAACAGCATCGTCTTCTTACCCTGGTCAGAGGAAGAAGGTAAACGCTGGTTATCTACATGGAATCCTGAAATAGTCGGTCAGTCTCACTGGAAAGTACAAAAGCCACAATTGCCTACGTATGTAGGCGATGGGATTTTGCGATTAGGTCGATGCATCAACATGGCAACAGGGCTCAGCCATCCATGTGATAAAGACATGGCAAAGCGAATTTTTTCTGACCTAAAAAAGCAAGGATTCAGAGCAACTGAAGAGGCAATCAGACAGTTTGCAGTCAATAACGGCTGGGAACCTGCCAAGGCGAAAGAATTGGCAAATTTTGCTAAGAAATATATGGAATAGTTGAATCTACAAGGCTTACTCATTATGTGTTCAGTGTTGGCTAAATAGGTGGTCTTTCTGGAGGTTTTGACAACCTCAATTTTTAGGTTTAGCTTATCAATCAGCTAGTTAATGGCTAAGAAGCTCCCAGTCAGAGGAGCCAAATTTAAAAAGCCTGCTTTTAGAGCAGGCTTTTTGCTTTTCTGTTAGCCGTTACTTTCCGCAGCCCCTGTCAACTGACGCCAGGCCGCCACTTCCTCATCCAGCCACTCACTAAAGAGAGCCACCTCCGGTTTCGCTTCCGTTAACTGCGATGTCACCAGCCAGTAAGGCCAGGGATAAGGTGCAGTGAAAGGGGTAAGCTGGACCAGTTCGCCCCGGGTGATGGCATCCTGTACCAGAGAGCGACGTTCCAGCGCGATACCTTTACCGAGTCTGACAGCCTCAAGGACTAAATTTGAGTCGTTAATGCATAACCCGCCGGGCACAATATCTTTTTCCAGTCCCGCATTGAAACACCAGGTTTTCCACGACTCCATGGAGAATATGATTTTACTCTTTGCCACCTCTGCTGGCGTTGCCGGGAGGATGCCGCCGTTATAACCGGGTGCTGCAACCACAATCAGTTCATCTGAAAACAGATAATGGCAGTCGCTTCCTTCCCAGTTACCTTTCCCCATGCGTATCGCCACATCTATCCCTTCCTGCTGCATGCTGGTGATCGTCAGACTGGCCTGGATCCGCAGCGTGATGTGTGGATATTTTTCCCGAAACCGCTCCAGACGCGGCAACAACCAGTGACAACCAAAAGACGGCACCATCGCCAGCGTCAGTTCCAGTATTCTCGGTTTCACCTGCACTAACCGGGTAGCATCTGCGATATGATTCAGCGCTTCGCGCACCTGTAACGCGTAGAGACGCCCCTCTTCGTTGATCTGCACCCCTCGCCCATGACGGATAAACAGCTTCACCCCCACCATTTCCTCCAGCACTTTAATCTGCTGGCTGATGGCGGAATGGGTAACGTGAAGCTCTTTCGCCGCAAGCGTTACGCTGCCAAGGCGAGCCACAGCTTCAAAACTACGCAAACTTGCGATAGGTGGAAAATCCGACATGAAACCACTCCCTCATAGACTGAATCTGATAAACGCTAACCGGCCAATCTGTCAGTAATACTAACTCAGGCCGTAAGATACTGATGATATTCGCCATAACGAATTTATTGTAATGTCTGTTTATCATCTTCAATGAAGCGTTTTTTCACACAGACAGGAAAACTGGAATCATGATAAAGCTGATTGGCATGATGGATTCTCCTTATGTACGCCGCGTGGCGGTCTCCCTGGAACTTTATGGCGTTGCGTTTGAAAGCCAGCCGTTGTCCGTATTCAGCACATTTGAGGAATTTTCCCGGATTAACCCTGCGGTAAAAGCGCCAACGCTGGTTCTGGAGAATGGAACACGTCTGATGGACTCGTCTCTCATACTGAATTATTTTGAGGCTCAGGCCGCGCCTGAACGGAGACTCCTGCCCGTGACGCCGGATGCACTGGCGAACGATCTCCAGACGCTGGGCTTTATCCTCGCCGCCGCGGAGAAAGCTGTGCAAAATGTGTACGAACACAACCTGCGCCCGGCGGAGAAACAACATAATCCGTGGATAGAACGTATTACCGTCCAGCTGCTGGCTGCCTGTCGGGAATGGAACGCGCTGCTGGAAGCCCGTCCGGAAAATGCGGTGGCCGATCAGGTTGCTGTCACCAGTACGGTTATCTGGACATTTATTCAGTCAATGATCCCTCACGTCGTTAACGCCGGGGATTTTAAAAAGATTCAGGCGGTTGCCGACGTTTTCGAAAACCAGGCGGCATTTAAAAAATACCCTTTTAGTTAACGCTTCGCTCGGCGTGTTATGGGGCTTTTCAGCCCCTTTTTTTTTAGGCAGGAATCGACAGACCCGCGGTGGTGGCATAGCGACCGTTGAAAAAGATGAGCGGTTCACCTTCAGTATGTAACGAATCCACCACCTCACCGATGAATATCCAGTGATCGCCACCGTCTACCTGACGCCACATTTTGCATTCAAGATGCGCGAGTGCCCCGTCAATCAAAGGCAGTTTAAAGCCACTGACCCGGTGGTCTACGCGATGAAATTTGTCGCTCCCCGCGCTGGCAAAAATATCGCTAACCTGATGCTGTTGGCCCGACAGGACATTTATCGCAAAGGCGTCCGCCTCCAGAAAATGCTGAGCGTACCAGGATTGCTTGCGCAGGCTCCAGAGCACCAGCGGGGGTTCCAGGGAGACGGTGTTAAAGCTGCTGATGGTTAGCCCATGGAAATTGTTATTTTTATCCATCATGGTCACGACACACACGCCAGTTGCGAATTGACCAAATACGTTCCGTAATGTTCGGCTATCAAACTGCGCCATATTATTTCACCTCTGCTAAGCCTGAAGACGCGACCTGCTGCTGCAGCGCGCCGGCAAAAATTGTCAGCCCTTCATCCAGAACGCTGTCTTCAATCGTTAGCGGCATTAAAAAGCGGATAGCATTTGCCTGTTTGCCGCATTTAAGAAGAATAAGCCCCTCACGGGCACAGCTTTTGACTAACCGATCGATAAGCCCGGTCGCCGGCGTTCGCTCTCCATGCTCCAGAGAAAAAAGCTCCAGCGCAATCATGGCGCCAGTCCCGCGTATCTCATAGCCAATCGACAGAGGGCTGACAATGGATACTAAGGCGGAGCGCAGACGTTGACCCAGACGCCGGGCTGCGCCCAGCAGGTCCGTCTCTTCAAAGAGCTTAAGTACCGCCAGCGCCGCCGCGCAGGAAAGCGGGTTGCCTGCCCAGGTTCCACCAAGACCGCCCGGTGCCACCTGGTTGATAAGCGACTCACGGCCCACCACGCCAGACAGCGGAAGCCCGCCGGCAACGGATTTACCGAACACAATTAAATCGGCGTCAACACCGGTTTGTTCCATAGCAAAGAACGTCCCCGTGCGCCCCGCGCCAGACTGAACTTCATCCGCGATTAACACGATGCCTTCCCGGTCACAAAGTTCACGCAGAGCACGCATAAACGCAGGCGGCACGACGTAAAACCCGCCCTCTCCCTGAACGGGCTCAATGACGATGGCGGCCACATCCTGGGGGGCAATGTCGCTCGTTAATATCGTCTTGAGGCCCGCCAGCGCCTGAGCAATATCACGCTCCGTCTCTCCCTGCGGGAAGGGTGCCCGGAAGACCGGGCCGGGCATGATCCCCATCCCCTGGCTGTAGGGCGCAATTTTGCCGTTCATCGCGAGGGTCATAAACGTACGCCCGTGATAGGCACCGCTGAAAACAATCACACCGCTTCGCCGCGTGGCCACGCGGGCAACCTTAAGCGCGCTTTCCACCGCTTCGGACCCCGTCGTCAGGAGAAAACTCCGTCGGTCAAAATCTCCCGGCATTAAGGCGTTAATACGTTCACACACCGCGATATACGATTCATAAGGGGTGGCGGCAAAACAGCTGTGGGTAAACTGGTGCAGCTGGCGCTCAACGGCCGCGATGACGTTGGGATGAAGATGGCCGGTATTGAGCGCGGCAATGCCGCCGGAAAAATCAATGTAGCGACGGTTGTTGACGTCATACATCACCGCATTTTCCGCTCGTTGAATATAAACCGGATGCATCTGGTTAATACCACGGGCGACGGCACCCTCCCGTCGCTGCAAAAGCTGCTCGACTACAGTATCCATAATGCTCTCCTCAGGGGGCGGTCGGAACAACCGCCCGTCAGGTTATTGATGACGCGCCTGTTGCAACATGGCATCTGCATGCTGGTTTAACTGCTGACGATCGCCATAGCGGTAAGGATCGAGGAAATCGAAACGGACCGGTTTATCTCCGCGGTCGAACAAGTGCCCGATTCCGCCAGGCGCGTTATGAGCCCAGTAGAACAGAGAATCGGCAAATTCCTCCGTTGCCCGGGACAGGTAACGATTGGTGAAATCAGAGAAATCGATGGGGAAATGCTCGCGGTTGTCAGCAAAAAGCGAATGAAGCGTAGCGATTACCTCTTTTTCTGGAAGGTTACCGGCGCGATAGGCTTCCATTGTTTCGCAGGCCTTATCGAAAATAGCCTCATAGTAAGGGCTCTCAATGGAAAGATGTCCCGGATAGGTTGCGCTTTCAAATTCCTTCTCAAGCCGCTCGTCATCACCGTGCTGCTGATAGTCGCTGAGGATTTTACGCAGACGCAACACGCCGATGTAACTGCCGCTAATCCAGATACGGAACCACGCATTCCACAGTGGGAAGCTATCAAATGCGGTGAATGAATTTGCCACCAGCCTGTCGTTTACCTTCACCACTTCCAGGCTGTAATCCTGATAGCTGGCGAAATTCGCTGCTGACCAGTCATCCTGTCTGACGGCACGAACAATTTTAGGCGCGACGCGCAGAATCGATTCGAACGTATTCACCAACCCGCGCGAGAACAGCGGATCGACAAAGCCCACTGCATGGCCTAAAAGGCAATAACGCTCCCCTACGCTTTCGCGGCTGGTGTAATTCAGACGAGGTGCAACGGTCCATTCGCGTACCCGTGCCGCGCTCTCAAAGTGACGGGCAACGGAGGGGTGCTCATCGAGAAAACGGGTAAACTCTTCTTCCGGATCGCCTGCGGGACCATGTTTATCAATATCGAACTGCAGGCCGACGCTGCATAAGGTATTGGTCGAATAGGGGTGGTTGTTGAACGGAATAATCCACAGCCATCCGCCTTCAAACATGTGGTGCAGCGTGCTCTGTGAGAGCGGGGTCGGCGAACCGGTCACGTCCGTTGAGGCGATGACGTCTTCATACAGTTTGACCCCTGTCATATGGGTGAACAACGAACGCGTACGGCTCTGCATCTCACGTGCACCCTCGCGCAGGCCAAACTTATCGGCAACCGGTGAACGATAGCCTGCTGCATCTACGACGTACCTGGCTTTTATCTGCTCTTTTCCCAGATCCAGCAGCATCCCGTCGCTGGTCTCTTCAATCGACTGGATGCGGGTTTGCTGGCGAATATCGGCCCCCAGACGTGCAGCCAGCGCCAGATAATAGGCATCAATATCCTGACGGAACAGATGCGCTTCCGGCGACAATACCGGTGTCGAGACAACGTCCTGGGTATTATGCGCTTTATTCTTACCGTTCCATGCAAAGCTGAACGCCAGTTTAATACCGGCGCTCGACGTACCAATATTTTCCATCAGCGCGTGAATTTCCCCCGGCCACGCCAGCTCAGGAATATTGTACTGACGCGCCAGAATTTTCAACAGTACAGCACTTTCCGGCACCATCGATTCTCCGACGGCAAAGCGAGGATGGGTACCGGCATCAATAATTACCACGTTTAATTTCTGTTTTGCCAGAATAGCGCCGAGCATGGTTCCTGCAATACCGCTCCCGATGATGGCCACATCATAATGACTTTGTTTCATTGCTTTACCCTTAATAATATTACTGAGTGACTAACTGAGTTGTTATTTCGATTTCATGTTCACGCGTGTGATCTGCCTGAATCAGAAAAAGATATATTGCCTGTTGTGTTAACCATTCTCTCGCCAGAGACAGGGCAATTTCTTTGCCAGTGCGCTGCGGCATTGTCAGCACCATGGTGGGTCCCTGAAAGCGATAGCGCGTACAGCAAATGGAAATAGGTGCCCCAACATTGGCATTAATAAAATCGACCGGAGAGACGCGCGATTTTATTGCCATGTCATGAATAATTTTCTCGCTGGTATTCACCGGGAATGCCGTGCCAAACTGAATAACCCCGACGCTTTCAAGATGATTATCCAGCAATGCCTGGTGCTGTTGATAAAGTCCATCGACAGTAAACAGCACATTTAAAGACAATGGGTCGGCTGTTTTTAGCCCCCGGCGCAAGGTCTCATCTAAATCTGACCAGATTAATGAGCGTGCGGTACTCGTAGAAACGATCTTCATTAGCTGCCCCACCTTTTACATTACGGTAAATATCAGGCAGGTGTTAAAACCACCAAACCCAATCGTCATGCTTAACCCGGTCTTTCCCGTTAAGGGCTGAGGCTGCGCGGCAGGTAAATTAAAACGCAGGCCATCAATCGGCTTTTTCAGTTCATACACCGGGGGAATCGTGCCCGCATTGAGGCTATGAATGAGCGCGATGGCTTCCAGCGCCCCTGTCGCCCCCAGCGTATGGCCAAAATTGCCCTTCGTCGCGAAGACCCAGGGACGATGTGTGAAAAACTGGTTATAGGCATTGCTTTCAACCCGATCGTTGGTCAGGGTGCCCGAACCGTGCGCATTAATAAGCGCAATATCGCCAGGTTCAAGTCCCGCCTGCGTCAGGGCACGCTGCAATGCCAGGCGGATGCCATTGCCTTGCTCATCCGGCGCGGTCAAGCCTGCCGCATCGTTAGACGCCCCAGCACCGACAAGCCTTGCCAGCACGCGTGGTGCAGAGCCGCCTTCTCGTTGCAGCACCAGAAAACCGGCCCCTTCTCCGAGAATGGTTCCTTCGTGTGTAGCATCGAACGATTTCAGGGTAGAAAGTGAGAGCGTGCCTAATGCGCTATGGGCCAGACGTTTTGAATCAGTAAGAATATCGGCGCCGCCGCACACGCACAGATCGGCTTGCCCCGTTGCAATTAAATGCGCCCCCAGAAGAAGAGCATCCGAGCCCGAGGAGCAGGCGGTAGAAAGGGCTATCCCTTCCATTCCCAGCGACTCCGCCACCTCGTTGACCCAGCCGTCGAGCGGCTCCCGGCAAAACGCCTCGCTGTCGAGGCGGAATCCCAGACTGGTTCCGACAATCAAAAAGCGTCGCTCCTCCGGCACAGGTTCTGCTGCACCCGAATCCTCTAGCGCCTGGCGGGCCGTGCGTTTCGTCAGAGCGATCAATTTTTCGCGCATTTCGGCAGGCCATTCACCCGGCAGCATGGCGGCCAGATCGGTACGCAAGCTTCGATCCGATGGCGCAGGCGCAATACCGGTTTGTTTTTCCAGTAATGTCTGGAAAACATCCTCGATACGATCGCCAGACGCAGTTGTCCATCCCATGCCGACAACATTGGCGACATACGTTGTAGTAGTCATCATTTTTTCCTTTACCGCAAAATAGTACGGTAAGCTGGTTAAAGTGAATTAACGATATATCAGTGGAATGCGCGCAAAAATTCGTTTGAAGGTTTATCTTCAAGCGGAGAAGGAGAAAAATTATCTTTAATCTCGCCTGCCGTTAATTCTATCTTTCGTTGATAAGGTTCTTTTTGTAGCCAGCGTGGACTTTCAATAAAATCAAATGCGATGTCTGTCGCATCAAATCCTTCGAGCTCGGCAGGCTTAACCACTTTCCTTCTTTTACGGTCCAGAACCTGTGCATAAGCAGAAATATCAAAATATCGAATGCGATCATCTTCCACCACTGCATTAATACAATGCCAGGGGCGGGGCAAATAAAGATAATTCACAAAAATATTCCGAAGAGAATACACTGGCTTGTTGATTATCTGGCTATACAGTATTGCCGAGACATCGGCCATTTCCGAACAGAAGCAGGGCAAGCGCTGTGTTTGACCCAGCATTTCACGAAGATAATCCTGAGGTGTCAGGTTACGTATGACCTCGTCGCGAAAATGCTCGTAACGTGAAATATAATAATCCCAATGCTCCTCAGGAAATTTGAGGCGAACGATGTCTGCCGGCCATGTTTCAAACACATCTGATTCCTGAAGGACATGGCACATTGTTTTTGGAACTTCACGTAGAATATCATCAAGGCTCGCCAGGTGATATTTTTCAATGACTGCCCGTGCCAGTTCCCGAAGTTCATCATTCATAACATCACCTTACTTATATTGTGTTAAAGAGGCCGCGCCACAATAAACAAAGTTTATATTACGTGGCCGTTCATGGCGTTTGAGCTTTTTCAGCAGGCTGGCACTGTGCTGCTGGCAATTGGTTTCATTGATCACTGATTCATCGCAGGTCAAAACAATATCGAATCCCGCAATTTGATCCCCTTCATTGACAATTTGGGTCTTGCAGGTCATCACCCCTTTAATTTCCCGGCACAGCTGCTTAACGGCGCCGATATTGACTTTCTCATCCCTGATAACAATAAAATCACTGATTCTGCCTTTGAAAAACAGGAACCCATCAGCGTCCTGGAAGAAGATGTCTCCGGTGCGAAGCCAGCGTTTGCCATCAAGCTCAATGAACGTTTGTCGGTTACCGCGCCCAATGCGCTTGACGAGCAACGTATCAGAACTAATTAGCAACTCCCCCTGCCCGTCCTGGCCGTCTGCACAGGGCAGGATACGGACGTCCGTCTGGTCAATAGGACGTCCGGCTGACGCATAATATCCTCTCCCCAGCAGATGAGCCGGGCATGTCGACACCCGCGGTCCGGCCTCACTGATGCCATAAGTCAGATATAACTCAAGCCATGGCTGTCGGAGTAAAAAGGCTTCCACCTCATTCGGCGCAGCCAAATCGCCCCCAATCGTCAGTTTGTTTAACCCCGGCGGAAGCGTTGTTTCCCAGGCGTTCAACTGTCGCAGCAATACGGGCGTGAGCGAACTGAGGGTCACGCCGTATCGCTGTAAATCATCCAGATAATGGGGTACAGAAAACGGAGGTCCACTGATAACAATTTCGCAGCCCGTCTCCAGGGCAGCAATCATCTGGGCAACCAGCGCGGTGGAATAGCACATCGGCAAACTGATCAATACCCTGTCGCTGGCGCTCATGCCGATACTTTTGGCATGACGCAGCGCGTTACGCCGCAGCGAATCAAAATGATGGACACAGCCGCTGCTGAACGACGACGACGTGCCGGACGTGGCTATCACGACCTGCCCCGGCTGTGTCTGTACGGGTCCGCCATCACGGCATTTTCCCACCTGCCAACGCCCGAGGGGTTCAGCTGCGCTTACGCCCAGCTCCTGCCATCGTCCTGGCTGAATCGGCGTACGCACCAGCGCCCCCGCCGCAAAGTCCTCAAGCATCTGCAGGATGCGTTCTGCTGGCGTGAGCGGCGGGATCAGCGCAGGCACAAAGCCACTGTTGAGGACAGCAAAGAACATATACATCAAGTCCGGGCAGTTCGGCATCGCTATCAGCACCACCCGACCGGGTTCCAGACTCTGCCGCTGCCAGTAATCGACATAGTATTGATAACTCTCTCCTTCAGTGCCGCTGATCCCCACCGCAGACGTTGCCTGCACCGGAGAAAATAAACCGGCAGGCTCATAGGGAACAAATGCGGCACATTCTTCTGCTCGCGTTAACATTCTCAGGCTCCAAGCTTATTCATAATGAAACGCGAAAGGGTTTGGCACGAATAAAAATTCGCGGGCGAAAACTCTTTATCTTCAACTTGAATATTAAACTCTTCCTCACACTGGAAGCGTAATTCTACAAATCCAATAGAATCCATTCCTACCATTGAGGCGAGACCGGTCTCGTCAGCAATATCTTCGCGCTCGACATCCAGACCAATACGTTCAGCGATGATTTCTTTAATACGATCGACAATTACAGGCATATCCAGTTTCATAATTTTACCCTTTAATGTTTTCAAGTGTTTTATTTACTACAGCGGAAGATGATTCTTTATTTAACCAACGTAATATTGGCGGTGTGGTTGCCGTTACCACGAGCGCCACGATAACCATAATAGAGTAGATGCGTTGTGAAATAAGATGCAATTCGAGCCCGATAGACAGCACAACCAGCTCCATCAGACCACGCGTATTCATGAGCGCGCCAATCATAGAGGCTTCACGAAGGGAATATCCTGAAATACGCGCCCCGAGCAGAGCACCACTGAATTTGGTTATAAATGCCAGTAAGGTGAACCCAATTATCCAGGCAATGTCCTGCGTTGCCATACTGAAGTCGAAATGCGTTTTCAGACCGGCGCTGACAAACAACACGGGAAGTAAAAGATAGTGCATGAAACCGTTCATACTCGCATGCCATTGCTTCGCTAACCCGGGGATCCGCGCGAACATGCTGCCTGCCAGCAAGGCACCGAAACCACTGTGCAAGTGAAGATACTCCGCTCCCCACGCGCTGACCAAAATCCAAAAAATGATCGCCGGAAATCTCATCTCCGGCCTGTGCGCATACCGTATAAGCAGGGGGACCACGACTTTGCCGGTCACCACCCCATAAAGTACCAGTGCTGCCGTCACGACCGCCAAATACGACCACAGCGAATCAGATTTTCCTTCAACAGCGGCAAATACGCTGTCCAAAGCCAAAATCCCCCAGCCTGCTACATCGGTAAGAATGGCAGCGGTAATGACGGGAGGAATGATGGCCAGGTGAAGCATTTTTAAATCTTCAATGATTCGCACAATGACCGGCAGAGCGGATACCGCCAGCGCCGTTCCCATAAAGATATTAAATAAAAGACGATCGGTTTGTGGCGCCAGTTCGGCATGTACCGAATTTCCCGCTAACATGCCACCGATAAACGGCAGCAGCATGCCTAGGAACGCTATTTTCAATGCAGCGATAGTCTGCTTACGACGGCCATGATTATGACCATGAAAATGCGACAACCCAATATCGAACATGAGCAGAATCATGCCCAGATTCGCCAGCTTATCTATGGTGGTCAGCGACTCTTGGCTAAATAAAGACGTTTGAAATGAGAACAGAGACATTATTCCGGGAAAGAAAGTCGGTCCCAATAAAACGCCTGCAGCAATATGGCCAATAACCTGTGTTTGACCTATTTGCTCCATAAGTTTGCCGACGACATAGCAGGCAAAAACAATGACCGAAAGCTGAATAATAAACATGGGTATCCCCGCCAATGCTAGCGTTGAGTTTATTGATATTAAAAGTGTTTAGTTCGAAACGTGGGCGACGCTGTTCTCGTTAAAATACCCCATCGCGGTGGTTATCATCGCTATCATCACCATAACGAGGCTCAGCAAACAGATGCCCTGCCAGTCCCACCTTTCATAAACCCACGGACCGGTAACGGATCCGGCTGCGCCCAATGAATAATAAAAGAACATATAAAGCGCATAGAGGCTGCTTCTTTTATCCGGATGTAATCCGAGAACCCGCGTCTGGTTAGCCACCTGCGCGGCAAAACACCCTAAATCGAATAATATAATGCCCAGCGTAATTCCCGGTAAGGACGCAGGAAAAAGAAATAGTATGGCTATTCCCGCAACCACAAATACCATTCCGCCAAAAATCACGCTGCGACACCCGAAGCGGTCAGCCAGTTTCCCCGCATAGTTCGCCAGTACAAGACCGACGATACCCGCCAGGCCAAATAATCCGGCTGTTCCCGCTGGCAGATGGAGTGGCGGTCTTTGCAGATGAAGCATGATGGTCACCCATAACAGGCTAAAGACGAAAAACCATGCCCCTCCGGTGACGGCAGATTCAATAAGCCGCACGTTACGCAGCAAGCCCGGCAATTGCACCATGACGCTCAGATACCCCGTCTCCCTTGCGGGTTTAACATCAGGCAGGCATCTGATGGCCAGTAGCGCCATGGAGGCCATAACGGCTGCGACGATGGCCAGCATCCCTCGCCAGCCAAGCGCATCGGCCAGACTGCCGCCCACGAGCCTCGCGAGCAATATTCCTGCCGAAATGCCCATGGTGATCAGTCCGACCGTAGCGCCTTTTGGCGTAATGTGAAATCCAAGCGCATTCAGTTGCACTGCGCTTGTAGCCATGGCGCCTGTCACTATTCCCGCGCTAAAAAGGAGCAACGGCTGACGGGTCAGGGAAGCGGCGAAGAGCGCAAGTGAGAGGAGAATAAACTGAGAAATAATCAGTTTCTTACGGTTAACGCTGTCTCCAAGCGGAACAAGAAACAGTATTCCCAGCATATAACCTATTTGCATGCTCGCCGCAATGAAGCCGGTATAAAACAGAGGCAACTGCAAAGATGCCGCGATAGCGGGCAATACGGGCTGAAGAATATAGTTATTTGCCATAGCCGTACCCGCCGCGATGCTGGCGAACCAGATAAATAACGGCGAAACCGGATTTTCTTGCGCGATATCACTCATTAATCGCCCCCTGTCTTTTTTTTGCCACAATATCAATTGCTACTTTCATTTTTTTCTCGGGAAACGGTAAGACATGCAATAACGTAAATGCAGGTCGGGAATCACGGAAATAGTGCCCATGGATACGCGCTACCTGCTGCCATTCTTCAATTTCAGTCAGATACAGCCTGCTTTGTATTACATCGTCTATTGCATAACCACTGGATTCAAGTATCCCCTTGATCTTATTCAGAACGCATTCCGTTTGCAGTGAGATGTCATCAGATTCAATCTCACCACAAGAATTAAGAGGTCCCGTTTTCGAAATATATAGCCAACCGTCTGCTTCTACCGCTCGCGAGAAACCGAAAGCCTCCTCCCAGCTGCTGCCAGAAGTAATAAGTCTTTTTGATTCCACAATGTCATGCCTTTCATCACAGGGTGAAACAAACATATTACAACCCAATCAAATTTGTCCAGAAAAAATAACAAAAAATTGACCTGAAATTTAGCAGGTAATTAAGTAAGCATTTCCTGGATAAGCTGTAAGCACAGCTAACCAATCAATATCTAAATTAATAAAATTAAATGATAAATAAGGCAGAAAATTTCCCGCAGATAACGTCAATTAAATGAGCTGAGTATTAAAATAATGACTCTTTTATTTAACCGCGAGTTTTTACCGCACGCAAATATTAACCTCACCTAAGGAAGGTGCGAATAAGTCACCAAACGCAAAAAAACGCCTATGTAAGTGATTGAATTTAATTGACTAAAAGTTTCATTTTCGTTGCGGAGGGTACTTATTCGCACCCTCCCTAAAAGAATCATATTTCGTTATTTATTTTTATATGTAACTCAATGGAAAATATGAGAAATATTTAAATATAAGACAACCTTATGACGTCACAGAGTATCGTTGTTAATCAGGGTATTCTTAAGAATAAGCGGTCAGGAAATTAAACGGTTTCAATAAAAAAGCCTGCTTTAATTGCAGGCCTTTGCTTCTTGTCGACGGAGACGGGTGCTATAAAGGGCTTAAATCTGATAATCAATCGCCACTTCTTCTGGCTCCATCACCTGACGTTTAATCTCATCAACGGACAGCCCGGCGTTGCAAAGTTCGATAAAGCGCCACACATAGTTGCGCTGCAGCTGTCCACGCTTCAGGCCGAGCCATACGGTATTGGCATCAAACAGATGACGTGTATCAAGACGCACCAGATCTCCCCCCTCGCGTTCGCCACTGGACTGTTCTGCCACCAGACCTATGCCCAGCCCGAGCTCGACGTAGGTTTTGATTACATCAGAGTCCTGTGCGCTCAGCACCACGTCCGGCGTGAGCCCTTTGCGGTTGAAGGCTTCATCAATGCGCGAGCGTCCGGTAATGCCCTGGCGATAGGTAATCAGCGGCCATTTGGCAATGTCTTCCAGCGTCAGGGGCGAAACCTGATTCAACGGATGATCGGCGGGGAGCAACAAACTGTGATACCAGCGGAACCAGGGAAAAGCCACCAGCAGCGGGTCGTTGCTCAGGCGTTCGCTGGCAATGCCGATATCTGCCCCACCATTTTGCAGCAGCACTTCAATTTCCTGCGGCGTCCCCTGGATAAGCTCCAGGCGGACGTCAGGAAAAAGTTCACGGAAGGCTTTAATCACTGGCGGCAGGCTGTAACGCGCCTGGGTGTGGGTGGTGGCGATGGTGAGGACGCCCGAGGCGTCATTCGTGAAGAGATCCGCCAGGCGGCGCACATTGCTGGCTTCGTTGAGGATCCGCTCCGCAATGGTCAGCAAGGCTTTGCCCGGCTCCGTCATGCCAAGCAGACGCTTGCCGCGACGGATAAAAATCTCTATCCCCAGTTCTTCTTCCAGCTCGCGGATATGGCGACTGACGCCGGACTGAGAGGTATAAAGCATATTGGCGACCTCGGTCAGGTTGTAATCCCGCCTGGCCGCCTCACGGATAATTTTAAGTTGCTGGAAATTCACGATTCACTCCGGCGCATCTGACATAACGCTATTGTTAGAGTCAGCCGCACTGCAGAACAAATAATAAAAACCCGCAACTTATGCTTTTATGGAATATCAGCTCACGAGCTGGAGTTCACGGTTCTCAAGCGATGGCTTGCTGACCAGCGACATCAAAATCTCTTTTACCGCCTGCGCCTGTGGCGTCAGCGAGCCGCGTGCGGACATGTTGAGCGACAGCGGCAGGCTCATCGAAGGCGTGGTGATCCGTGCCATCCAGCCATTTGCCGCACTGCAGAGCGAGCGCGCTGCAGATTCTGGCAACACGGTTACGCCCATTCCGCTGGCAATGGCCGCGGTCAGCGTGGAGAGTGAGTCGATCTCGCCGATGATTTTGGCCGTCAGGCGACGCAGGGAGAATGCTTCATCCACGCGCACACGCACGGCGCTGTAATCACGCGGCAGATAGAGGTTCATTTCTGCCACGGCGGTAAGATCGACGCTCTGCCCAGGACAGTCGCGGGTGCCCACGAGGTAGAGATCTTCTTTCAGCAGCGGCTGGCTGGTGATCCCGGCGACCGGAGAACGATCGTAAAGGACCGCCATATCCAGCTGGCCATTGAGCAGTTTGTCATTGAGTACCGAACCGCTGTTCTCGTGCAGATAGACCAGTACTTCCGGTAGCTCAGCACGAACGGCCTGCAGCAGCGGCATGGTGATAGAAGACGCCGCAGTGCCCGGCGCAAGACCAATGGAAACGTGCCCGCTGAGGGTCTGGCCGACGTTGTTGACCGCCAGTTGCGCCTGTTCGCACTGGCGCAGAATAGTGCGGGCATGGGTATAAAGAATTTTTCCGGCTTCCGTTGGCGTGACGCCGCGTTTGGTACGAATCAATAATTGCTGATCCATCTCGCCTTCCAGAGTAGCCACCTGCTGGCTCAGCGCAGGCTGCGCGATATGCAGCACTTCTGCCGCTTGAGTCAGGCTGCCGATATCGACGATTTTTACGAAGTATTTCAGTCGTCTTAAGTTCATTTTGCCCCCTGTTCGAAATGCTTTGCCGGTACTGGCTATCGTTGTTGAACAGGTTTTGCAATATGAATGCCACTTTTACAGGGCGGTCTGAATTCCTCGCTAAGCGCCTGAAAATAAGGAAACCTAATCATGGAGGGGGGTTTTATTACTGAAACAGCAGTTTATGATCTGCCCCATTAGAGGTATATACGCACCAAAGCGGTGCATTACGCTGTCAAAAACATCACATTGCCGATTTTGTCAGCAAACGATCAAAAGGCGTTGATCCACCCTTTGACAAGCGCGGCTGACGTCGATAATATGCGCCCCGTTCACACGATTCCTCTGTAGTTCAGTCGGTAGAACGGCGGACTGTTAATCCGTATGTCACTGGTTCGAGTCCAGTCAGAGGAGCCAAATTTGAAAAGCCTGCTTACGAGCGGGCTTTTTGCTTTTCTGCATCTGGTAAAATTGTCGGGTGGCGGCTTCGCCTTACCCGACCTACAAAAACCTCGAATCGTAGGCCGGGTAAGGCGAAGCCGCCACCCGGCGAAAATCACCTCACATACCGATCTTAACCGGCATCCCCGACCGACGTTCCAGCTCCGCTCCCGCGCCCTCGTTAATCAACTGTGTCCGCTGCGCGGCCGAAATGGGCAGAGGCACTTTCCGGGTTGACTCGAATTCCGCCCGATTGCGTGATAGCGGTTCGTGAACCTCCACCCACCGGCTACCGTCCGGCTCTGTCGTCACTTTAACGGGGCGATCGATAATCTGCACACGGGTGCCCACGGGAACATTATCGAAAAGATATTTGATATCGGCGTTACGCAGACGAATACATCCCTGGCTAACCCGTAGCCCGATACCGAAATTCGAGTTGGTGCCGTGAATCGCATACAGCCTGCCGATATATATCGCATACAGGCCCATCGGGTTATCCGGCCCGGCGGGCACGAAGGCCGGAAGCGTTTTCCCCTCTGCCGCATAGGCGCGACGCGTATTCGGCGTCGGAGACCAGGTGGGGCCTTCCTGCTTACGCTCAACGGCCGTTACCCAGTTACGCGGAGTTTCACGCCCGGCCTGACCGATGCCGATGGGCAATACGTCAACGGTATGACTGCCCGGTGGATAATAGTAGAGACGCATTTCCGCCACGTTAACGACAATCCCCTCGCGGACGGTGTCGGGCAAAATCAGTTGCTGGGGGATCACCAGCCGGGTGCCGGACGTAGGCAGAAAAGGATCCACGCCCGGGTTTGCTTCCAGCATATTGCTTAGGCCCTGTCCGTAGCGCGCGGCAAACGCCTCCAGCGGTAGCGTATTGCGATCCGGCACGATGATGACCTGCGAGCTGCCCACCAGACGACTGCCCGTCGGTGGTAAGGGATAACTCACCGCCTGCACGCTGTGGCTGATCAGTAATGCAGCAAGACAACCCAACACCTCTGTACGACGCATCTTCCCTTCCTCAGTCGCTTCGCTATTTGTTAAGCATAGCGTAGCCGTTTTGCATTACCCATCAGGAGATAAAATCAGTTTGCACGGGCTGCCTGTCGCGGTAGTCTCATAGGTTCCGTTTATATGACGGCTGCTATGTGAGTGACCTTTTCTTATACCAATAATTAAAATCAGTATGGACAGGACAACTATGGACTCCACCCTCATCTCCGAACGACCCGGCGAGGAGACCCCTTCGCTCAATCGTGCCCGTCGCGCCGCCCTCGGCAGCTTCGCGGGCGCCGTCGTCGACTGGTATGATTTTCTGCTCTACGGTATCACCGCCGCGCTGGTGTTTAACCGTGAATTCTTCCCCCAGGTCAGCCCCGCGATGGGCACCCTCGCCGCATTTGCCACCTTCGGCGTCGGGTTCCTGTTTCGTCCGCTTGGTGGGGTGATCTTCGGCCACTTCGGCGACCGGCTGGGCCGCAAACGTATGCTAATGCTTACCGTCTGGATGATGGGGATTGCCACCGCGCTGATTGGCATTCTCCCTTCGTTTTCCGCCATTGGCTGGTGGGCACCGATATTGCTGGTGATACTGCGCGCCATCCAGGGCTTCGCCGTAGGCGGCGAATGGGGCGGTGCGGCGCTGTTGTCCGTTGAGAGCGCACCGAAAAACCGGAAAGCGTTCTACAGCAGCGGCGTACAGGTGGGATATGGCGTGGGGCTGCTGCTGTCGACCGGGCTGGTGTCACTCATCAGCCATTACACCACCGACGAGCAGTTCCTGAGCTGGGGCTGGCGCATTCCGTTTATCTTCAGCATCGTGCTGGTCATTGCCGCGCTGTGGATCCGTAATGGGATGGAGGAGTCGGCAGAATTCGAAAAGCAGCAGGAAAAGCCTTCCGTCAAAAAACGCCTTCCGGTTATGGAAGCCCTCGTCCGGCACCCTGGCGCTTTTCTGAAAATTATCGCCCTGCGCCTGTGTGAGCTGCTGACGATGTACATCGTCACCGCGTTTGCCCTGAACTACTCGACGCAAAATCTCGGTCTGCCGCGTGAGCTATTCCTGAATATTGGTCTGGTGGTCGGCGGGATCAGCTGCCTGACTATCCCCTGTTTCGCCTGGCTGGCGGACAGATTTGGCCGCCGTCGCGTCTATATCACCGGCGCGCTGATTGGTACCCTCAGCGCCTGGCCGTTCTTTATGGCGCTGGAGGCGCAGTCTGTGTTCTGGATTGTCTTCTTCGCCATTATGCTCGCGAACATCGCTCACGATATGGTGGTCTGCGTACAGCAGCCGATGTTTACCGAACTGTTTGGTGCGAGCTATCGCTACAGCGGCGCGGGCGTGGGCTACCAGGTTGCCAGCGTGGTCGGCGGCGGTTTCACGCCGTTTATTGCCGCCGCGCTGGTGACCTTCTCCGGGGGAAACTGGCACAGCGTGGCGATTTATCTGCTGGCTGGATGCCTGCTGTCAGCGGCGACGGCGCTACTGATGAAAGAGACGCGCCACAGCTGATCTCCCTTTTGTTTCACAGGCGTGTGACATACTATCGGGTAGAGTCGCACACCTGTGGAACAAGGAGACAGAGATGAATAATAAGGGCTCCAGCCTGACCCCGGCTCAGGCGCTGGAAAAACTCGACGCACTGTATGAACAGTCCGTCAACGCGCTGCGCAGCGCCATCAGCGAATATATCGAAACAGGGAAACTTCCCGACGAAAAGGCCAGAAGTGAGGGCCTTTTTGTTTATCCATCGCTCTCTGTGACCTGGGACGGTAGCGCCAGCACGACGCCAAAAACCCGCGCCTATGCCCGTTTTACCCACTCCGGCTGCTACAGCACCACCGTCACCCGCCCTGCACTATTCCGCCCTTATCTTGAAGAGCAACTCACGCTGTTATACCAGGATTACGGCGCACACATTGCCGTAGAACCTTCACAGCATGAGATCCCGTATCCTTACGTGATTGACGGTTCGGCGCTAACCCTTGATCGTTCCATGAGCGCGGGACTGACCCGCCATTTCCCAACCACCGAGCTTTCACAGATTGGCGATGAAACGGCAGACGGGATTTATCACCCGGCAGAATTTTCTCCCCTCTCGCACTTTGATGCCCGCCGGGTGGATTTCTCGCTGGCACGCCTGCGCCACTACACCGGCACGCCCGCCGAGCATTTCCAGCCGTTCGTGCTGTTTACCAACTACACCCGTTACGTCGATGAGTTTGTCCGCTGGGGCTGCAGCCAGATCCTTGACCCGGAAAGCCCGTACATCGCGCTCTCCTGTGCGGGCGGGATCTGGATCACCGCAGAGACTGAAGCGCCCGAGCAGGCCATTTCCGACCTGGCATGGAAAAAGCACCAGATGCCTGCCTGGCACCTGATCACCGCCGACGGCCAGGGCATCACGCTGATCAACATCGGCGTGGGGCCGTCGAACGCCAAAACCATCTGCGACCATCTGGCGGTACTGCGCCCGGACGTCTGGCTGATGATCGGCCATTGCGGCGGCCTGCGCGAAAGCCAGCTGATTGGTGATTACGTGCTGGCCCACGCCTACTTACGCGACGACCACGTTCTCGACGCCGTGCTGCCGCCAGATATTCCGATTCCGAGCATCGCTGAGGTGCAGCGCGCGCTGTATGACGCCACCAAAGAGGTGAGCGGCATGCCCGGTGAAGAGGTTAAGCAGCGCCTGCGCACCGGTACGGTGGTCACTACCGATGACCGTAACTGGGAGCTGCGTTACTCCGCCTCCGCGCTGCGGTTCAACCTGAGCCGTGCGGTGGCGATTGATATGGAAAGCGCCACCATTGCCGCGCAGGGGTATCGCTTCCGCGTGCCTTACGGCACCTTGCTCTGCGTGTCCGATAAGCCGCTGCATGGCGAAATCAAGCTGCCGGGTCAGGCCAACCGCTTCTACGAAGGGGCGATATCCGAACACCTGCAAATTGGCATTCGTGCCATTGATTTGCTGCGCGCGGAAGGTGACAAACTGCATTCCCGCAAGTTGCGTACCTTCAACGAGCCACCGTTCCGCTGATAACTATTAAGGAAAATGCATGTCCACCTCATCACCCTTAGCGGCCCTGCGCCGGTGGCTTCAGGAAAACCATCTCGACGGGATGATCGTCCCGCGCGCGGATGCCTGGCAGAGTGAATACTGCGCGCCGTATGATGAAAAACTGGCCTGGCTGACGGGCTTTGACGGCTCGGCTGGCCTGGCGCTGGTTCTGAAAGACAAGGCGTTGCTGTTCGTCGACGGGCGCTATCAGGTGCAGGCCCGCGTTCAGGTCAACCTGGATGAGATTGAAATTCATCATCTGCACAATGAACCGCTGGCAGCATGGCTGGCGGCAAACGTTGAGCCCGACACGCGCATCGGTTTTGATCCACTGCTGATGACAAATACCGAGTTTACGCAACTTTCTGCCACGCCGTGTGAGCTCGTCCCGCTGAATGCCTCACCGTTTGACACGCTCTGGATCGATCGTCCTGACGCACCGGCGGGGCCGATCCGTGAAATGCCGGTTGCGGTAAGCGGTGAAAGCAGCGAAGACAAACGTCAGCGCGTTGCCGCCGTGCTGGCCGCGAACAATGCTGATTATCTGGCGGTTACGCTGCCGGATAACATTGCCTGGCTGCTCAACGTACGCGGGTCAGATATCCCCACCAGCCCGGTACCGCTCTCTTTTGCCCTGTTGCGTCGCGACGGTCACGTCGAGTGGTTTGTTGACGACACTAAGCTCAGCGCCCTGCCCGAAGCCGTGCGTAACACGCTCGCCACTGCGCCACAGGACGCCTTTATCGAACGCTGCCGAGAAATTGCGGAAGGTAAACGAGTGATGATCGATACCGATTCCGCACCGGTAGCCCTGCGCTTCGCCATTGAACCTCAGAGGGAGATCGTCTGGCAGACCGATCCGATCACCCTGCTGAAAGCCACCAAAAACCCGGTCGAGCTGGCAGGGTATCGTGAATGTCATCACCAGGACGGCGCCGCGTGGGTCAACTTCCTGGCCTGGCTGAGCCGTGAAGTGCCGCGACGTGAAGCGGCTGGGAATCCGTTAACCGAGCTCGAAGTACAGGCGCAACAGCTCGCGTTCCGTAAACAGCAGCCCGGCTTTATCGAGCAGAGCTTTGCGACCATTTCCGCCTCTTCGAGCAACGCGGCGATGTGCCACTATCACTCCAGCGAGGCCAGCAACAAACCCATCGGCCACGATCATTTTTACCTGAATGATTCTGGCGGTCAGTACACTAACGGCACCACTGACGCCACGCGCACGCTTGCCTGGGGTCATGTCCCCCCGCAGCAGCGTATGCATTATACCGCCGTACTGAGAGGCTTCCTGTCGCTGATAACCCTGCAGTTCCCATCCGGCATACACGGGCATCAGCTGGACGCTTTCGCGCGACGTCCGCTGTGGGAAATGGGGCTGGATTACGATCACGGCACGGGACATGGCGTGGGGCATCAGCTTCTTATCCATGAAAACCCACACCGCATCGCCAAAAAGGTTAACCCCTGGCCACTGGTGGCGGGCAATATCATGACCATTGAACCGGGGTATTATCTGGGCGGCAGCCACGGTATCCGCATTGAAAACCAGGTGGAAATTGTTGAAAGCCGCCCGGGGTTCTGCACGTTTTCTTCGCTAACGCTGATCCCGATTGATTTAAGCCAGGTGGAATTGCAGCTGTTGACCGGGCAGGAAAAGCAGTGGCTGGATGAATATCATCAGCAGGTTCGCGAGGCGCTGTCACCGCTGGTGAATAGCGAAGCGCGTCCGTGGCTGGTTGAGGCGACGGCGCCGATTAGTTTGGCTCGATAGTGCGGCTTTTGCCGGGTGGCGGCTTTGCCTTACCCGGCCTACGGAACAAGTAGGCCCGGTAAGCGCAGCGCCACCGGGCAATACTTCCAGAGATTAAAAAGCAAAAAGCCTGCTTTAAAAGCAGGCTTTTTAAATTTGGCTCCTCTGACTGGACTCGAACCAGTGACATACGGATTAACAGTCCGCCGTTCTACCGACTGAACTACAGAGGAATCGTGTGAACGGGGCGCATATTATCGATGCTCCCCCGGGATGTCAAAGGCAGAATGCAGATTTCCGATCGTTTGCCGATTTATTCTCCATTTCGCGCATTTGTCAGGCATTTTGTCGCGGATATTTCCATAGCCAGCGCCCGCTGACCATACGCCAGTAGAACAGCGCGCCGCGCACGGCCCAGTCAAGGAACATTCCCAGCCAGACACCCACCACGCCCCAGCCAAGCACCACACCTAACGTATAACCCGCCACAACCCGACACCCCCACATGCCGAGCATCGACACCCACATCGCAAAACGAGCATCACGCGCCCCTTTCAGACCCGCGGGTAGCACCCATGAGGCCGCCCAGATGGGCATAAACGCGGCATTGAGCCAGATAAGGATCTTAACAACCTCTTTCACATCCTGTTCATGGGTATAAAACGCGGCCATCAGCCCGGCAAAGGGGGCGGTTCCCCAGGCGATCGCCGTCAGGCCAATCGTTGACAGCCAGAACACGTGGCGCAGCTGACGTTCCGCCTGGCCTATCTGCCCTTTCCCGAGCCGTTTGCCCGTGATGATGGTCGAGGCTGAACCCAGCGCGTTACCCGGCAGGTTAATCAGCGAGGCGATGGAGAAGGCGATAAAGTTACCGGCGATAACGTCGGTCCCCATACCGGCGACAAACATCTGCGTCAGCAGCTTACCGCCGTTAAACAGCACTGATTCAATACTGGCGGGAATACCAATCCCCATCACTTCCCAGATAATGGCGAAGTTAAAGGGTCGGAAGTAGCTTTTCAGCGTAAGGCGCAGCGAAGGCGTGATGCCCGTCATCAGCACCCCGATAATCGCCGCCGCACCAATGTAGCGAGAAATGGTTAGCCCCAGACCGGCACCGACGAACCCCAACCCATCCCATGAAAACACGCCGTAGATCAGCACGCTGCTGATGATGATATTCAGAATATTCATCCCGCCGTTGATCAGCAGCGGGATTTTGGTGTTACCTGCCCCGCGCAGCGCGCCACTGCCAATCAGCGCGATGGCTGCGGCCGGATAGCTTATGACGGTCATTTCGAGGTAGGTTAGCGCCAGGTCCTTCACCTCGTTCGTGGCTTCCCCGGCGACAACATCGATAATCTCTTTACCGAAATAGTGGATCACCGCCGCCAGAACGATCGAAAAAATGGTCATGATCATCAGCGACTGGCGAGCCGCCTCGCGGGCCCGTTTGGGGTCAAGCTTGCCGAGGCTGAAGGCCACCACGACCGTTGTCCCAAGGTCGATAGCCGCGAAGAAAGACATCACCACCATGTTGAAGCTGTCCGCCAGCCCAACCCCCGCCATCGCCTCTTTCCCCAGCCAGCTGACAAGGAAGGTGCTCAACACCCCCATCAGCAGTACGCAGGTATTCTCCAGAAAGATAGGCACCGCAAGGGGGGTGATTTCACGCCAGAAGAGGACACGATAGCTTTTACGTTTTGCGTACCAGGGCGTGCGCATGATCGCCTGGCGCAGAGGAGCAGTGACGTTCAAAATGGACCTTAGCGAGAAAAGTTGAAACTCCATTTCAAATGATGGGGGAGAAATGCTCATCCTGCAAAGTATTTTCCTGAAAAAGATGTGTGGATTTACAACAAACTGACGACAGATTCAGCAGTCAGTCGATTTTCTCTAAGATCAGGTTTGACAAAAGTTTTTTCGCCGCTAAGATAAGCCTCCACAACGATTCCTCTGTAGTTCAGTCGGTAGAACGGCGGACTGTTAATCCGTATGTCACTGGTTCGAGTCCAGTCAGAGGAGCCAAATTTAAAAAGCCTGCTTTTAAAGCAGGTTTTTTGCTTTTCTGTGCCTGATAAAATTGTCGGGTGGCGGCTGCGCCTTACCCGACCTACTAAAATAAAAAAGGCTCTCTGTCACCAGAGAGCCTTTTTCACCATTCACTGCGATTACTCGCTTTTTGCTTCGCCGTTTTTGATTTCGCCCATCACTTTCAGCTTTTTAGAGATATCGCGACGCTCTTTGGACAGCTCAGCATTTTTGATGATGTAGTCATCCACGCGGTCTTCATAGTCGCTCTTCATGCTGGCGATGATGCCCTGAATAGCTTCAACGCTCATGCCTGGCTTGATGTAGTCGCTCAGGTTGTCGAGCAGCAGGACACGTTTCTGGTTGTCACGGATCTTCTTCTCAACGTCCTGGATTTCACGCTGCAGTTTGTTTTTGCGGCGGAACAGGCGGACGAATTCCAGAACATCCTGGAACGAAGGCTTGGTAGTTTCCATTTTTACACCCCTGATAATGTGAGATTCGGATTCGTTAAAGCAACCGTTGTATCAATAACCTTACTGACAGCGGCTGCGAATGACAATGACTATATCGTTTAACGCTATCATAACCCCAATTGCTGCTGAATCGAAGCAGCAGGCGTCACATCCGCGTTTTATTTGCGCAGCGCCCGGCAAATGAGGTGCGATAACAGTTCAAGCTGCCGAGCCAGTTCCAGGCTCAACCAGACATAGCCATGAATGGGCGTTTCCGCCACGTTATCACCCTGCCGCTCGCTGATAAGCGTTTTCAGCTCCGCCACAATGTCATTCAGACGCTCGCTGTTCGCCAGTATCGGCTGCGGGTTGCCTTCATAGAGCGCATGAGCGATGGTCAACAGGGTTTGCTGCGTCATCTGCTGTGTCTCTTTCAGCGTATGTGCGTTGAGCATCAGCAGATGGCTTGGGCGAGAAGCCCAGTGCGCGTTAATCTGCAGCTCAAGCATGCAGACCAGATTGCGGCTTACGGTCTGAATAGCCTCGAAAATCGCTTTCTGAATATGGGTCTCTTTGCTCGCGGGGGTAATCAGGCCGCGCATTTTGACCACGTCATTAAGGATGGTTTGCAGATGCTTTTCCAGCCGTGGGCGCTCAACCAGATTGGGGGAGAAACCGGCCTGGTAAACGCGGTTAAACGCGGTGACATAGCTGGCCATCTGGATACGCCAGTGCAAAAAAGCACGCTGCGGCCAGATGCCGGTAAACAGCATGGCAAGCAGCGAGCCCAGGATGACATCCCCGCTTCGCCAGAGCGCCGTAGTCATATCCCCGGCCGGTGCGCCAACCACCACCGCAAGGGTGATACCAATCAGCAGCGCCTGATAGGGGCGTTTGCCCAACGCCAGCCAGCCGCAGAGGAACATGGCCGCACCGCACCATGCCAGCATGACCGGAAATGAGATAAGCTCCAGCTTCAGGGCAATAAGCCCCAGCGCAGAGCCAAGAACGGTACCGCCGATCCGCTCGAAGGCGCGAGGAACAACGTTCCCCCAAAATGAGATAGGCCCCATCACCACCACCAGCGTGATCAGCGGCCACGTCCCCTCCGGAACATCCAGCAGTCGGACCAGTATAAAGGTCAATACGAACGCCAGCGCAATGCGGCACCCATGCACCACGCGGTAATGTTTGTATAGACGAATTTCAAACGGCGTTAATGATTTGTCGGGACGCACACCCGCTCTCCAGCTACACGGCAAATCACAATTGTACTGTGTTTTCAGCCGGGCGGATCACACCCGGCTGAAAAACCCTTCATTTAGCAGGCTTAAGCCGTTTTGTGCTCTACCGCGATAAACATTTCGATATCCCAGTAACCGTCCGCGTTGCCATCATTGAGATAGCGTTCGAAGCAGGGTTTGAGCGTCATCTGGTATTTATTGTCCTGCAACAGGGAATTGAAGAACTGATACCACGGTGTTGCAAAGTCGTAGTTTTCCACACGCGCCGTGGCCACGGCATAATCACCCGCCGCGATTTCCGTCATCATGACGCCTTCGCTGTTATCCGGGATAACAAAATCCTCCGGTACCGTAACGGCCGTATCACAGCGCAGTTTTTCCGCCGGGACCTCATCAGGATTATCGTAGTAGACCGCCACCCACTCCAGCGGCTCAATGTGACGTCCATCCACCCACATGACCAGCTGTTCAAATCCCTGCTTAACCGTTTTTTCCCACGGCCCAACAAGATGAAAACCCGCAATCTTACGCTTCTGTTGCTGCTTGATGCTGTAGTCCATACTGCCTCCGCTTATTACTGTATATTTATACACTATAAAACAGGAACAATATTATCGGCAAACGAGGAGTGTTTATTATGTGAGCAGACTCGCAACCCTGCCAGTCTGCTCAGAAAGGTTAGATTTTTTGGTGCAGGTAATCACTGAGGCGAGAGAAAATCCCACCCTTATCAACACGTTCCAGGGTGACCAGCGGCCAGTGTGCCACCACTTTGTCGCGGTCATAGAGCTGGATCTCCCCAACCCGCTGATGTGCGGCAATCGGCGCTTCCAGCTCTTTTTTATCCAGAACGTATTTCGCCTTAATGTTCGCCACTTCCGCTTTCGGTAAAGCCAGCCAGAAGTCCTGATCCGTACCCAGATTTACCTGTTCTTTATCACCGTACCAGATACGTTCTGTCCCTACTTTTTTACCGCTGTGCAGAATCTGCACCGTATCGAAATTCTGCTGACCCCAGTGCAGCAGTTTCCGGGCCTGGTCTTCGCGCCCTTTCGGGCTGTCCGCCCCCATCACCACCGCGATTAAACGGCGCTGACCGTCAACGGCGGAAGCAATCAGGTTAAAGCCCGCGCCAGAAGTGTGCCCCGTTTTGAGGCCATCCACGTTCATGGTTTTATCCCACAGCAGGCCGTTACGGTTTTGCTGGGTGATCCCGTTCCAGGTGAGACTCTTTTCGCTGTACATATGGTAAAACTCAGGCTCACCGTGAATGATAGCCCGGGAGAGAACGGCCAGGTCATAGGCCGAGCTGTGTTGACCCGGCGCATCAAGCCCATGTACGGTTTCAAAGTGCGTATCGCGCAGGTTCAGCTTCTGCACATAGTCGTTCATCATCTTCACAAACTGCGGCTGCCCACCCGCTACGTGATCGGCCAGCGCCACGCAGGCGTCGTTGCCGGAATCCACAATCAGCCCGCGGCTTAAGTCCCGCACGGAGACGCGATCGCCCTCTTTCAGGAACATCAGGGATGATCCGTCAAAAACCGGGTTCCCTTTGGCCCATGCGTCACGGCCTACGGTGACAATGTCATCCGGCGTAATGCGATGGCTATCAATGGCCCGATCAACCACATAACCCGTCATCAGCTTAGTAAGGCTCGCCGGATTACGTTGTTGATGTTCGTTGCCCGCCGTTAAGATCTGACCAGTCGTGTAATCCATCAGCACCCAGGAGCCCGCCTGAATGGCCGGAGGCTGCGGGGAAAAATCCAGCGGTTCGGCCGCAAAAGCAGATGAGATACTCGAAGCGAGTAAAGAAACAGCAATAAACAGACGGCGTTTCAACGGTATATCCTCAGGTCATTAAAAATCGATGACCTTTTTACGGGAGTTCTGATGTCGTTACCTGGCTTAATTGCAAAAAAATGTGACAGAACGCAGGTTTCACGCTGAATCTGTCTCGCAAATTTGCACCACGGCGGCGCTTTTTATTCGGTCTGACCCGCACGATCGTTTACCATAGTGGCGTCATTTTTTAACAGGATGGTATTACTGGTGTCTGACTCTGCCGCACGCCCCACTTTTTTATTCCACGACTATGAAACCTTTGGCACGCACCCGGCGCTGGACCGACCGGCGCAGTTTGCCGCCATCCGTACCGACGACGAATTCAACATCATTGGCGAGCCTGAGGTCTTTTACTGCAAACCTGCTGATGATTACCTGCCGCAGCCAGGCGCGGTCATGGTCACCGGAATCACCCCTCAGGAAGCACGGGAGAAAGGGGTGAACGAGGCGGAATTCGCACGCCGCATCCACGATCTGTTTACCGTCCCCAATACCTGCGTGGTAGGTTACAACAACATCCGTTTCGATGACGAAGTGACCCGCAACGTTTTCTATCGCAACTTCTACGATCCGTACGCCTGGAGCTGGCAGAACCGCAACTCGCGCTGGGATCTGCTGGATATCATGCGCGCCTGTTATGCCCTGCGTCCTGAAGGCATCAACTGGCCGGAAAATGAGGAAGGTCTGACGAGCTTCCGCCTGGAACACCTGACGCGCGCTAATGGCATTGAGCACAGCAATGCCCACGACGCAATGGCGGACGTCTATGCCACTATTGCCATGGCGAAGCTGGTGAAAGCCGCGCAGCCCCGGCTGTTTGAGTATTTGCTGAGCCATCGCAGCAAGCAGAAGCTCATGACCCTTATCGATGTGCCGCAGATGAAACCCCTGGTGCATATCTCCGGTATGTTCGGTGCCTGGCGCGGCAATACAAGCTGGGTGGCACCGCTGGCGTGGCATCCGGACAACCGTAACGCCGTAATCATGGTGGATTTAGCGGGCGATATTTCGCCGCTGCTGGAACTTGACAGCGATACCCTGCGCGAACGGCTCTACACCCCGAAAAATGAGCTTGGTGACCTGCCCGCGGTGCCGGTCAAACTGGTGCATATCAATAAATGTCCGGTACTGGCGCAGGCGAATACGCTGCGCCCGGAGGATGCTGACAGGCTGGGCATTAACCGTCAGCACTGCCTGGATAACCTGAAAGTGCTGCGCGAAAATCCGCAGGTACGCGAGAAAGTGGTCGCGATCTTCGCCGAAGCGGAGCCGTTTGTGCCGTCGGAAAACGTCGATGCACAGCTCTACAACGGCTTCTTCAGCGATGCCGACCGTGCAGCGATGAATATTGTCCTGCAAACCGAGCCGCGGAACCTGCCGGCGCTGGACATCACTTTCGCCGATAAACGCATCGAAAAGCTGATGTTTAATTACCGCGCACGTAACTACCCCGGCACGCTGGATGAAACAGAGCAGGAGCGCTGGCTGCAGCATCGTCGTAACGTGTTTACGCCAGAGTATCTGCACCATTACGCCCAGGAGCTGGAGATGCTTTACGGTCAGTACGAAGGGAATGCAGAGAAACAGGCGCTGCTGAAAGCGCTGTTCCAGTACGCGCAAGAGATAGTCTGAAAATCAGACATAAAAAAAGCGGAGACGATGGTCTCCGCTTTTTTTTGCCCGGTGGCGCTTCGCTTACGCGGGCCTACAGGAGTGTTATTTTGTAGGCCGGGTAAGCGCTAGCGCCACCCGGCGAGTCATCACGCAACGTCTTCGTACTGAGGAACCGGGTTACGGAAGCTCTTCGTTACGCAGGCCAGGTAAACCAGGCCGATACCGCCCCAGATCAGCCCCAGAATCATAGAGCTCTCTTCCAGGTTAATCCACAGCGCACCCACCGTCAGCGCACCACACACTGGCAGCACCAGATAGTTGAAGTGGTCTTTCAGCGTTTTGTTGCGCTTCTCACGGATCCAGAACTGCGAAATCACGGAGAGGTTAACGAAGGTGAACGCCACCAGCGCACCGAAGTTAATCAGCGCAGTTGCCGTCACCAGGTCGAATTTAATCGCCATCAGCGCAATCGCGCCAACCAACAGCACGTTCCACGCCGGAGTACGCCATTTTGGATGCACATAACCGAAGAAGCGAGTCGGGAACACGCCGTCACGGCCCATAACATACATCAGACGAGAAACGCCTGCGTGTGCCGCCATACCGGATGCCAGTACGGTCACGCTGGAGAAAATCAGCACGCCCCACTGGAACGTTTTACCCGCAACATAAAGCATGATTTCAGGCTGCGACGCATCCGGATCTTTAAAGCGAGAGATATCCGGGAAGTACAGCTGCAGGAAGTAGGAAGCACCGATGAAGATCAGGCCGCCAATCAGCGCCGTCAGGAAAATCGCTTTCGGGATCACGCGCTCAGCATCTTTGGTCTCTTCTGACAGAGAAGAGATACCGTCAAAGCCCAGGAACGAGAAGCACAGAATCGTCGCACCGGTAATCATCGGCACAACATGTGCGCCTTCAGACCAGAATGGACGCGTGCTGGTCAGCGTGCCCGCACCTTCACCGTGAGAAACACCGTAGATGATCAGGCCGACGATAACTGCCACGATGCCCATCTGCAGAATAACAATCAGGGTGTTGAAGTTTGCCACGGTCTTGATGCTGCGCAGGTTAGAAATGGTCATAAAGGCCACCAGCGCGACAACAAAGATCCACGACGGCACAGAAGGCACCAGCGCTTCAAAGTAAATTTTTGCCAGCAGAATGTTGATCATCGGCATGAACAGGTAGTCCAGCAGAGATGACCAGCCCACCATAAAGCCAACTGCCGGGCTAATGGATTTCTGAGCATAGGTGTACGCAGAGCCTGCTGACGGGAAACGGCGGACCAGTTTTCCGTAGCTCAGCGCGGTAAAGAGGATCGCGACCAGTGCGAAGGCGTACGCCGTCGCAACGTGACCGTTGGTGAGGCCCGATACGATACCGAATGTATCGAACAGCGTCATCGGTTGCATATAGGCAAGGCCCATCATAACAACCGGAATCAACGTAAGCGTTTTACGTAATTCCACGCGAGAGGTGTTTGGAGTTGCGTTATGCGACATAGTTATTCTCCTTTACGGTGATAACCGCCACGTAAGCGAAAAATTGCCCCATTTCTTTCTTCCTCAGCGACAACAACTGTCGGATTTTAGTAAATATCTATCCGGTACGAAGCCCGGCCTCTTGGTTTTTAGTTTCGTTTCGTACATGCAAAAAAAAATAACCGACGCCTTTTATATCGTCGATTATTCATTTGGTTGCAGCGGCGGCATTTTGCCCCACATCGGATACAAAAGGCAATACTTTGCAACGCACCGGGCCGTTTTCTTTCTGCTAACTGGCTGATTTCTGGACGCCGGGCTGAGAGTAAATTGCCGCGATAGCACTATTTGCTAAAATTTCATCCCGCCACCAGGCGCTCGCAAGCCCGGCGGTTTGTTCATTCCAGCCCATCCATACCGATTCGTTACTGCTTTGAGCAAGTACCTGTTTTTCAACAAGCGCACCGCTATCAATAAACCGCTGCGCCAGATAGCGCGGTAAATAGCCGCAGCCGAGTCCACTAATTTGCAGTTCCAGCTTAGTTTTAAAATCAAAAACCGTGATGGCTTCCTGCTCATCAAGCAGTTGCGAGGAAACCGAACATTCCGGGCGAGCGCTATCCCCCACCACGATGGCGCGATAGCCTTTAATCACGCGACGGTTAAGGGGCTCTGGCTCCTGAGCCAGCGGATGATGAGGCGCCACGGCGAACACCTGCTCCAGCACGCCAAGTCGGGCAAAGCCAAATTCACTCAGTTGGGGAGGCTCATGCAATGCCCCGACAAAAATATCTGCCCTACCCTGCGTTAAGGCATCCCAGGAGCCGCCAAGCACACCGTTGATGAAGATAAGCCGGGTGACGCTGTGATGTTGATAAAACGCTTCGATCAGCGGGGTCAAAAGAGAGAACGGAAAGGTATCATCCACGCCAATGACCAGCTCGTTCTCCCATCCCTGGTGGAGCTTGACGGCCTGTTTTTCCAGTTCACGAACGGTGTGCAGGACTTCGCGGCCTTTTTCCAGCAGCATCTGTCCGGTACGGGTAAAACGCGCGCGATGTCCGGTGCGATCGAGGATTTGGATATTAAGATCGCTTTCCAGTTTTTGAACGGTGTAACTCAATGCCGAAGGGGTTTTATAGAGCTTTGCTGAAGCAGCCGCAAAGCTCCCCTCTTTTTCCAGTGCATCCAGAATAATAAGAACATCCAGCAGCGGTTTCATGCTCGCCCCCTTCCGGTGTGCGATCGTTTCCGCTGCGGGACTTATTCCATGGGCATCACCAGCGGATCGGGATATTGATACTCAAACCCCAGCTCATGACAAATGCGATTGCCATCAACAATTTTGCCTTTGCTTTCGTCCTTTGCCTCAGCAAAAACCGGCGGAGCCAGGCCAAGCTGACGCGCCATCAGCGGGTAAAACGTGCTGCGCGCAGGATGAGAAGGTGCACATATATTATAGATGTGTCCACCTTTTGGAGCTTTTAAGAGTAGCTCAATCGCGCCAATAACATCCTCAAGATGAACAAGATTGACGACATGCTGCCCGTCCGGCGCGGATTTCCCGGCAAAAAAGCGTCCCGGATGCCGCCCGGGGCCGACCAGCCCCGCCAGACGGACGATATCTACCTGCGTGCCGGGCAAATTATGCAGCCAGTCTTCCAGCTCTTTAAGGACCTTGCCACTCGCGGTCACCGGACGGCGCTCAGTTCCTTCTTTCATTACGCCCGGAGCATCGCCATAGACCGACGTCGAACTGGTAAAAATGATACGCGGAACATGGTGCGCAAGGGCACTGTCGACAATCTCCTGCATCGCCTGCAGATAGAATGATTCACCCGGGCCGCTGCGCCGCGCGGGTAGCGTAATCACCAGCGCATCGACGTTCATCAGCCTGTCCAGATCGTCCGCATCACACACCAGCTCCGGTTCCAGACGCAGTTCAACGCCATCAATACCGCACATGCGTGCCGCTTCGACCCCATCCCTCGTCGTTTTGCTCCCGGTCACCTGCCAGCCTTTCGCGGCTAATGACATCGCCAGCGGCATTCCCAGCCAGCCCAAACCGACAATCGCGACCTTTTTCATGCGAATTCTCCTGACTCTCACTCGTCTTTCATAAGGCTACGCCAGCCTGGCAGAACACACAATTCATAGCATCAATATGAAATGAATTAATGATCAAAAAAAGCCCTTGCAATCTGTCACACAACTGGTTTAGGTTAAAAGACATCAAATGAATAAGCATTCATCGAGAATTTATATGACACGCGTTCAATTTAAACACCACCATCATCACCATCATCCTGACTAGTCTTTCAGGCGATGTGTGCTGGAAGACGTTTGGATCTTCCAGTGGTGCATGAACGCATGATAAAGCCCCCGGAAGATCTTCTTCCGGGGGCTTTTTTTTGGACCAAATTCAGACAGGTTAAAACAGGTTAACGAGGAATAAAGAATGTTAGATAACTCACGCTTACGCATAGCTATTCAAAAATCAGGTCGGTTGAGTGATGATTCACGCGAACTGCTGGCCCGCTGCGGGATTAAAATCAACCTGCACACCCAGCGCCTGATTGCTCTGGCTGAAAACATGCCGATCGACATTCTGCGCGTGCGTGATGACGATATTCCAGGCCTGGTCATGGATGGCGTCGTTGATCTCGGGATTATCGGTGAAAACGTGCTGGAAGAAGAATTGCTGACCCGCCGTGCGCAGGGCGAAGACCCGCGTTACTTCACCCTGCGTCGTCTGGATTTTGGCGGCTGCCGCCTGTCGCTGGCAACGCCGGTTGATGAACCCTGGGACGGTCCGGCCGCGCTGAATGGCAAACGTATCGCCACCTCCTACCCTCACCTGTTAAAGCGTTATCTGGATCAGAAAGGCGTGCAGTTTAAATCCTGCCTGCTGAACGGCTCGGTTGAAGTGGCACCGCGTGCGGGTCTGGCGGACGCTATCTGTGACCTCGTCTCTACCGGCGCGACGCTGGAAGCGAACGGCCTGCGCGAGGTCGAAGTGATTTACCGCTCCAAAGCGTGTCTGATCCAGCGTGATGGCGATATGGCCGATGCCAAGCAGCAGCTCATCGACAAACTGCTGACCCGTATTCAGGGCGTGATTCAGGCACGTGAATCCAAATACATCATGATGCATGCGCCGACCGAGCGTCTGGATGAAGTGATTGCCCTGCTGCCGGGCGCAGAACGTCCAACCATTCTGCCGCTGGCGGGCGATCAGCAGCGCGTGGCAATGCACATGGTCAGTAGCGAAACCCTCTTCTGGGAAACCATGGAAAAACTGAAGGCGCTGGGCGCAAGCTCCATTCTGGTGCTGCCAATTGAGAAGATGATGGAGTAACGGCCATGCGTTTTAACACAATCATCGACTGGAATACCTGTAGCGACGCACAGCAGCGCGAGCTGCTGATGCGCCCGGCGATTTCCGCCTCCGAAAGCATCTCCCGCACCGTGGCGGAGATCCTTGATAGCGTCAAAACGCGTGGCGATGACGCGCTGCGTGAATACAGTGCAAAGTTTGATAAAACCGAAGTTGACGCGCTACAGGTCACCGGGCAGGAAATCGCGGAGGCGGAAAGCCGCCTCGGTGACGACATCAAACAGGCGATGGCCGTCGCGGTGAAAAACATTGAGACCTTTCACGTCGCGCAGAAACTGCCGACCGTGGACGTGGAAACCCTGCCCGGCGTGCGTTGTCAGCAGGTGACTCGCCCGGTGGCGTCAGTCGGGCTTTATATCCCTGGCGGTTCAGCGCCGCTGTTTTCAACCGTATTAATGCTCGCAACCCCGGCGCGTATCGCCGGATGCCAGAAAGTGGTGCTGTGCTCTCCGCCACCGATTGCCGATGAGATCCTTTATGCGGCAAAGCTGTGCGGCGTACAGGCAGTCTATAAAGTGGGCGGTGCCCAGGCCATTTCGGCCCTGGCGTTCGGGACTGAGTCCATTCCGAAGGTCGACAAAATCTTTGGACCGGGCAACGCGTATGTAACCGAAGCCAAGCGCCAGGTCAGCCAGCGTCTGGACGGTGCGGCAATTGATATGCCAGCCGGCCCTTCTGAGGTACTGGTGATTGCCGACAGCGGCGCAACGCCGGATTTCGTGGCGTCCGACCTGCTTTCACAGGCTGAACACGGCCCGGACTCACAGGTCATTTTGCTGACACCGGACGCCGATATGGCTAAACGTGTGGGTGAGGCCGTTGAGCGTCAGCTTGCCGACCTGCCCCGTGCCGACACGGCACGCCAGGCGTTATCCGCCAGCCGCCTGATTGTGGCGCGTGACCTGGAGCAGTGCATTGCTATTTCCAACCAGTACGGCCCGGAGCATCTGATTATTCAGACCCGCAACGCCCGCGATCTGGTCGACAGCATTACCAGCGCTGGCTCGGTGTTCCTCGGCGACTGGTCACCGGAATCCGCGGGCGACTACGCTTCTGGTACCAACCACGTTCTGCCGACGTATGGCTATACCTCAACCTGTTCCAGCCTGGGCCTGGCGGATTTCCAGAAACGGATGACCGTGCAGGAACTTTCCCGAGAAGGGTTTGCATCGCTGGCTTCAACTATTGAGACGCTGGCCGCCGCCGAACGTCTGACTGCCCACAAAAATGCCGTTACGCTGCGCGTTGCAGCGCTGAAGGAGCAAGCATGAACATTGAAGAATTAGCCCGCGAAAATGTCCGTCGCCTGACGCCTTATCAGTCCGCGCGCCGCCTGGGTGGCAAAGGCGATGTCTGGCTGAACGCCAACGAATTCCCGACGGCGGTACAGTTTGAGCTGTCGCAGCAAACGTTGAACCGTTATCCGGAGTGTCAGCCGAAAGCGGTAATCGAAAACTACGCCCAGTACGCAGGCGTGAAGCCGGAGCAGGTGCTGGTCAGCCGTGGGGCAGACGAAGGCATTGAACTGCTGATCCGCGCGTTCTGCGAGCCGGGAAAAGACGCAGTAATGTACTGCCAGCCGACCTACGGCATGTACAGCGTCAGCGCCGAAACCTTCGGCGTGGCGTGCCGCAACGTGCAGGCGCTGGAGAACTGGCAGCTGGATCTGCAGGGGATTGCCGACAATCTTGACGGCGTAAAAGTCGTGTTTGTCTGCAGCCCGAACAATCCAACCGGGCAGATTATCACGCCACAGGATATCCGTACCCTGCTGGAAATGACGCGCGGTAAAGCGCTGGTGGTGGCGGACGAAGCCTATATTGAGTTCTGCCCACAGGCGACGCTGACAGGCTGGCTTGAGGAGTATCCGCATCTTGTTGTGCTGCGCACACTGTCAAAGGCTTTCGCCCTCGCGGGCTTGCGCTGCGGATTCACCCTGGCGAATAAAGCGGTCATCGACCTGCTTTTGAAAGTCATCGCCCCGTATCCACTCTCCACACCGGTTGCGGATATTGCGGCCCAGGCGTTGACGCCTCAGGGCATTAATGCGATGCGCGAACGCGTGGCGCAGATCCTGGAAGAACGCCAGTACCTGGTCACCGCCCTGAAGGATATTGCGTGCGTGGAGCAGGTGTTTGACTCGGAAACCAATTACATCCTGGTGCGTTTTACCGCCTCGAGTGCCGTATTTAAATCTTTGTGGGATCAGGGCATTATCTTACGAGACCAGAATAAACAACCTTCCCTGAGTGGCTGCCTGCGCATTACCGTAGGCACCCGCGCAGAGAGCCAGCGCGTGATTGACGCCCTGAAAGCGGAGAAAGTATGACCCAGAAGATCCTTTTCATCGATCGTGACGGCACCCTTATTTCGGAGCCACCAGCCGATTTTCAGGTCGATCGTTTCGACAAACTGGCTTTTGAACCGGACGTGATACCGGTGCTGCTTACGCTGCAAAAAGCCGGTTATAAGCTGGTGATGATCACCAACCAGGACGGTCTGGGTACCGACAGCTTCCCGCAGGCAGACTTTGACGGCCCCCATAATTTAATGATGCAGGTGTTGACCTCTCAGGGCGTAGTGTTCGATGAGGTACTGATTTGCCCACACATGCCAGCCGATGAGTGCGACTGCCGTAAGCCAAAAGTGAAGCTGGTTGAGCGCTATCTGGCTGAGGATATGCTGGATAAAACCAACAGCTATGTCATCGGGGATCGCATCACTGATATTACGCTGGCGGAAAATATGGGCATTGCGGGGCTTCGCTACGACCGCAACAATCTTAGCTGGGCAAAGATTGGCGAACAGCTGACAAAACGTGACCGTTACTCGCACGTTGAACGCAACACCAAAGAGACACAGATTGATGTGAAGGTCTGGCTGGACCGTGAAGGCGGCAGCAAGATCCACACCGGTGTCGGTTTCTTTGACCATATGCTGGACCAGATTGCCACGCACGGCGGTTTCCGCATGGAAATCTCGGTGAAGGGTGACCTTTACATTGACGATCACCACACCGTAGAAGATACCGGTCTGGCGCTGGGTGAAGCCCTGAAGCTGGCGCTCGGCGACAAACGCGGCATCAACCGTTTTGGTTTTGTTCTGCCGATGGACGAATGTCTGGCGCGCTGCGCGATGGACATCTCCGGTCGTCCGCACCTGGAATACAAAGCCGACTTCACCTACCAGCGCGTGGGCGATCTCAGCACCGAAATGGTGGAGCATTTCTTCCGTTCCTTGTCCTACACCATGGGCCTGACGTTGCATCTGAAAACGAAAGGCAAAAACGATCACCACCGCGTGGAAAGTCTGTTTAAAGCCTTTGGCCGTACGCTGCGTCAGGCGATCCGCGTGGAAGGTGACGCCCTTCCCTCGTCGAAAGGAGTGCTGTGATGAACGTGGTGATTCTGGACACCGGATGCGCCAACCTGAACTCCGTCAAATCGGCCATTGCACGCCACGGCTACGAGCCGGTGGTGAGCCGTGATCCGGACGTGGTATTGCGCGCCGACAAGCTTTTCCTGCCCGGCGTAGGCACCGCCCAGGCGGCGATGGATCAGATCCACGAGCGCGAGCTGGTCGATTTGATCAAAGCCTGTACCCAACCGGTACTGGGGATTTGCTTAGGCATGCAGCTTCTGGGTCGCCGCAGCGAAGAGAGCAACGGCGTTGACCTGCTGGGCATTATTGACGAAGACGTACCGAAAATGACCGACCACGGCCTGCCGCTACCGCATATGGGGTGGAACCGCGTTTACGCGAAAGCAGGTGACCGTCTGTTTCGCGGCATCGAAGACGGTGCGTATTTTTACTTCGTGCACAGCTACGCCATGCCGGTGAACGCCCATACCATCGCCCAGTGCAACTACGGCGAGGCATTTACTGCCGCGGTGCAGAAAGACAATTTCTTCGGCGTGCAGTTTCACCCGGAACGTTCGGGCGCCGCGGGCGCGCAGTTGCTGAAAAACTTCCTGGAGATGTGATGATCATTCCCGCTTTAGATTTAATTGACGGCACGGTTGTCCGTCTGCATCAGGGCGATTACGGCCAGCAGCGTGACTACGGGAACGACCCGCTGCCGCGTCTGCAGGATTATGCGGCTCAGGGCGCGCAGGTATTGCATCTGGTGGATTTGACGGGCGCGAAAGATCCGGCGAAACGCCAGATCCCGCTGCTGAAAAACCTGGTTGCTGGCGTTAATGTGCCCGTACAGGTCGGCGGCGGCGTGCGTACGGAAGAGGACGTTGCGGCACTGCTGGATGCAGGCGTGGCGCGCGTGGTGGTAGGCTCAACCGCGGTCAACGATCCTGAGACCGTGAAAGGCTGGTTCCGCCGCTTCGGCGCCGATGCGCTGGTGCTGGCGCTGGACGTTCGCATTGACGAACAAGGTAATAAGCAGGTGGCGATCAGTGGCTGGCAGGAAAACTCCGGGGTAACGCTGGAAGAACTGGTCGAGATGTATCTGCCCGTTGGCCTGAAGCACGTGCTGTGCACCGATATCTCTCGCGACGGTACGCTGGCAGGCTCTAATGTCTCGCTGTATGAAGAGGTTTGTGCACGTTATCCGCAGGTGGCGTTCCAGTCTTCAGGCGGCATCGGCGATATAGACGACGTGGCTGCGCTGCGCGGTACCGGTGTAAAGGGTGTGATTGTAGGCCGTGCCCTGCTGGAAGGTAAATTTACTGTAACGGAGGCGATTCAATGCTGGCAAAACGGATAATCCCTTGTCTTGACGTACGCGACGGTCAGGTTGTGAAAGGCGTGCAGTTCCGCAACCACGAGATTATTGGCGACATCGTTCCGCTGGCAAAACGTTATGCCGATGAAGGCGCAGACGAACTGGTCTTTTACGATATCACCGCCTCAAGCGATGGTCGCGTGGTCGACAAAAGCTGGGTCGCGCGCGTGGCGGAAGTGATTGATATTCCGTTCTGTGTCGCGGGCGGGATTAAGTCCGCTGACGACGCGGCCAAAATTCTCTCTTTTGGTGCCGACAAGATTTCCATCAACTCCCCTGCCCTGGCCGACCCGGAGCTGATTACCCGTCTGGCCGATCGCTTTGGCGTGCAGTGCATTGTGGTTGGGATCGACACCTGGTATGACGCTGCAACCGGTAAATATCACGTCAACCAGTATACCGGTGATGAGAGCCGGACGCGTGTCACCCAATGGGAAACGCTGGACTGGGTGCAGGAAGTGCAGAAGCGCGGCGCGGGTGAGATTGTGCTGAACATGATGAACCAGGACGGCGTGCGTAACGGGTATGACCTCGAGCAGCTGAAAAAAGTCCGCTCGGTCTGCCACGTGCCGCTGATTGCCTCCGGCGGTGCGGGCACCATGGAGCACTTCCTGGAAGCTTTCCGTGATGCGAACGTAGACGGTGCGCTGGCGGCGTCCGTGTTCCACAAACAGATTATTAATATTGGTGAGTTAAAGACGTACCTGGCCGACCAGGGCGTGGAGATCAGGGTATGTTAACAGAGCAACAACAGGCGCAGCTGGACTGGGAAAAAACTGACGGATTACTGCCGGTGGTTGTACAGCATGCCGTCTCAGGCGAAGTGCTGATGCTGGGGTATATGAACCAGGACGCGCTGGCGAAAACGATCGACAGCGGCAAGGTGACGTTTTTCTCACGCACGAAACAGCGTCTGTGGACCAAAGGTGAAACCTCAGGTCATTTCCTGAATGTGGTCAGCATGGCGCCAGACTGCGATAACGACACCCTGCTGGTGCTGGCCAATCCGATCGGGCCGACCTGCCACAAGGGCACCAGCAGCTGCTTCGGTGAGGCGAGCCACCAGTGGCTGTTCCTGTATCAACTGGAACAGCTGCTGGCAGAGCGTAAAACGGCGGATCCTGAAAGCTCTTACACTGCGAAGTTGTACGCCAGCGGAACCAAGCGTATTGCGCAAAAGGTAGGGGAAGAAGGCGTTGAGACTGCGCTGGCTGCGACGGTGCATGACCGCGAGGAGCTGACCAATGAGGCGTCGGATTTGATGTATCACCTTCTGGTACTGCTGCAGGATCAGGAGCTGGATTTGACGGCGGTGATCGAGAATCTTCGTAAGCGCCACAAATAAAAAAACCGGGGAATTTCCCCGGTTTTTTTATATCCAATGTGGTTCAGGATTTGGGTTTGTAGTTACGCAGTGCATTGCGGCCCAGTACCACACCAGAACCAATAATCCCGCCCAGCAGAACCGCCAGAATTAAGGTGATCGCCTTTTTCGGGCTATCACGACGGACAGGGAGATCCGGCTTCATGACGTAACGATAGACGTGAATCGTGTCTGGATTCACATTCAACTTCTCGATATCCAGTAAGTTTTGTTTTGTCTGATAGTAAGCTGCGGAGAAGACCAGCGGGCGAGACGCTTCGTTATCAATCATCGATTTCAGCGCTTCGCTTCCCAATAAGAACATGGTTTCCTGAGTCACGTCCTGGGTTTGCTGGATCTGCGGAGTGGTAATTTTCGCTGCATCAGCATTTTTAAGCGCCTCAGTGATCTGTTGTATACGCAGATCTTTCTGCTCCTGAGCAACCTTCTCCTGGTTTTCCAGAGAGTCATTTAGCGTGGTGATCTGTTGTTTAATGTTGTCTTTAAGGTCGAGAGCGAGCTCCTTCGCCGTTTGCTCGTCGACCTGCTGAATGTACTGCGCCAGCTGTTTTTGCGCAGCCTCCGCAGACTCACCGGTATAGGAGACGCTTAACGGCAGCGACTGGCCCTTAACGGTAGCATCGATGGTCAGCTTTTCTGGTATTTCCTGGTTTTCGAGCGCTTGCGCTAAAGCAGAAAATGAGGAATTGAAACGGCTAATCGCACGGTTTTGGATGTCCGGCAGTGAAGGTGCTGCGCTACCGTACAGGATATTCAGTGCATTAGCGTACGTGGCAATCTGCGCCGCATCTGGCTGAGAAATGATCGCGGAAGAGGTCCATTTCTCTTTTACGACAGTGATATAAATACCCGCCAGGACGATAAAAACAGCAACAAAAGCGCCAATTACCCACTTTCCACGCCATAGCTGTAGCACTAAATCAAGTAAATCAATTTGCTCCGGACCATTACTGCTGTTAACCGGAGTATTGTTGTTCTGCGTCATACAATCCCTAACAGATGAAAAAGGGCAAAAATAATCATGTTTACATAGTGTATCTGTTGCCAGCGATTTTTCTATCAGAATCCGATGAGTTATATCGGAAAGATGGGTTATATAACTCGCGGTCAACGCGCTATCATATAGCAATTCTGATGCTTCAGGCATCGACAAGATAGAAAAGTAATGAGGGAAGATATGAAATTTTTGGTTACGGGCGCGGCAGGTTTTATCGGTTCACATGTCAGTAAACGCTTGCTGGATGCCGGACACCAGGTCGTCGGGATTGATAATCTCAATGACTACTATGATGTGAACCTCAAGCTGGCACGTCTGGACTTGCTCAAATCCGCGAATTTCACCTTCCACAAGCTTGAGTTAGCCGATCGAGAAGGGATGGCGGCGCTGTTTGCCAGCGAGAAATTTGATCGCGTGATCCATCTGGCTGCACAGGCAGGGGTTCGCTACTCGCTTGAAAACCCACACGCCTATGCAGACGCCAACCTGGTGGGTCACCTCAACGTACTGGAAGGTTGTCGTCATAACAAGGTTCAGCATCTGCTGTATGCGTCATCCAGTTCGGTTTATGGCCTCAACCGTAAGATGCCCTTCTCTACTGACGACTCGGTAGATCACCCGGTATCACTCTATGCCGCAACCAAAAAAGCCAACGAGCTGATGTCGCATACCTATTCCCATCTGTACAACCTCCCGACCACCGGCCTGCGTTTCTTTACCGTGTATGGTCCATGGGGGCGTCCGGATATGGCGCTGTTTAAATTCACCAAAGCGATGATTGAAGGCAAAAGCATCGACGTTTACAACTACGGCAAGATGAAGCGCGACTTCACTTACATCGACGACATCGCCGAAGCCATTATTCGTCTGCAGGATGTCATTCCTCAGGCCGATGCAGACTGGACCGTCGAGACCGGTTCCCCAGCGACCAGCTCCGCGCCTTATCGCGTTTACAACATTGGTAACAGCTCTCCGGTCGAGCTTATGGATTACATTACGGCGCTAGAAGAAGCTCTCGGCAAAGAAGCAGAGAAAAACATGATGCCGATTCAACCGGGTGACGTGCTGGAGACCAGCGCGGATACGAAAGCGTTGTATGACGTTATTGGCTTTAAACCGCAGACGTCGGTCAAAGACGGGGTGAAGAACTTTGTCGACTGGTATCGCGCTTTCTACAAGGTCTGAAAATAAAAAACCCGGCAACATGGCCGGGTTTTTTACGTGCGTTAAGAGTAATCAATCGCTTCCGAATAGATCGCGGGTATAGACTTTATCCGCTACGTCCGCCAGCTCTTCCGCCATGCGGTTAGAGATGATCACGTCCGCTTCCTGCTTGAACGCATCCAGATCGCGAACCACGCGGGAGTGGAAGAACTCATCTTCCTGCATAGCTGGTTCATAAATAATGACCTGTACGCCTTTCGCCTTAATGCGCTTCATGATGCCCTGAATGGAAGAGGCACGGAAGTTATCTGAACCGCTCTTCATGATCAGTCGATACACGCCGACGACTTTAGGCTGACGCGCAAGGATGGAATCTGAGATGAAATCTTTACGGGTGCGGTTAGCGTCAACGATCGCCGAAATCAGGTTGTTCGGTACAGCCTGATAGTTGGCCAGCAGCTGCTTGGTGTCTTTTGGCAGGCAATAACCACCATAGCCAAATGACGGGTTGTTGTAGTGGTTACCGATCCGCGGATCCAGGCAAACACCTTCAATGATCTGACGGGTGTTCAGGCCGAGGCTTTCTGCATAGCTGTCCAGCTCGTTAAAGTAGGCCACACGCATGGCAAGGTAGGTATTGGCGAACAGCTTGATGGCTTCGGCTTCCGTAGAGTCGGTAAACAGTACCGCGATATCTTTCTTAACAGCGCCTTCCTGAAGCAGTGCGGCAAAACGCTCGGCACGTTCTGAACGCTCACCAATAACGATACGAGAAGGATGCAGGTTATCGTACAGCGCCCTTCCCTCACGCAGGAACTCTGGCGAGAAGAAGATATTATCAATACCAAACTTCTCTTTAACAGACCTGGTGAAACCTACCGGAATAGTCGATTTAATAACCATCACCGCCTTTGGATTAATCTCGATAACGTCTTTGATCACCGCTTCCACCGTAGAGGTGTTGAAGTAGTTGGTTTTTGGATCATAGTCCGTTGGCGTCGCGATGATGACGTAATCCGCATCGCGATAGGCGTCTTCTTTATCCGTCGTCGCGCGGAAATTCAGCGGCTTATTTGAAAGATAATCCTGGATCTCTTTGTCGACGATCGGAGATTTCTTTTGGTTAAGCATATCCACTTTGGCCTGTACAATATCCAGCGCGACCACTTCATGGTTCTGCGCAATCAGGATACCGTTTGAAAGGCCAACATAGCCTGTTCCGGAAATGGTTATTTTCATTCGTTTGGCTTCTTCAGTATGAGTTTCTGATGACATTCAAACAGTCACCACAATGATTAACTGGTGGTTTTTTATCGCTAACGCTATTTCACTGTCAAGGTTATCCCTCGGCGGATAAACGCACTTCGCCCTGACTGAGGGTTGCCTGAACAGCGCTCAAAGCGCCTTTCTTCCAGCAACATTGCGCTTTTTCACGATGCCGCAGACGTTATCACAAGCAGGTTCAAATCAGACTAATCCCTTAGTCAGATTTAGCAGGTATTGCCCATAGCCGGTCTTTTTCAAGGGCTCTGCAAGTGCACAAAGTTGTTCCGCATCGATAAAGCCTCTGCGAAATGCAATCTCTTCGGGACAAGACACTTTCAACCCCTGGCGCTCTTCAATAGTGGCAATGAAGTTACTTGCCTCAATCATGCTCTGGTGCGTTCCCGTATCCAGCCATGCATAACCGCGTCGCATCATCGCAACGGATAATCTTCCCTGCTGCATATAAAGCCGGTTGATATCGGTTATTTCCAGTTCGCCCCGCGCTGAAGGGCTTAAGCTCTTCGCCATCTCGATGACATCATTATCGTAAAAGTAGAGACCCGTGATGGCATAGTTACTTTTCGGTTGCTCAGGTTTTTCTTCAAGACCGATCGCCGTCCCGTCTTTGTCGAATTCAACCACGCCGTAACGTTCCGGATCGCTGACATGATAGGCAAATACGGTCGCCCCCTCTTCCTGGCTGGCAGCCTCCTCAAGCAGTCGAGGAAGATCGTGGCCATAGAAAATGTTATCCCCTAAAACGAGTGCACAGTTGTCCGTGCCGATAAACTCTTCACCAAGAATAAACGCCTGGGCTAAACCGTCGGGGCTCGGCTGTATCTTATATTGGAGGCGCAGCCCCCACTGACTGCCATCACCCAGAAGCTGTTCAAAACGAGGGGTATCCTGCGGTGTACTGATGATAAGAATATCTCTGATACCAGCAAGCATCAGCGTCGAAAGCGGATAGTAGATCATTGGCTTGTCGTAAATAGGCAATAGTTGCTTACTCACCGCCATCGTTACGGGATAAAGACGGGTGCCCGATCCACCCGCTAAGATAATACCTTTACGCTTCGCCATTAGTTGCGCTCCCCATAATTCTGTTCAATCCAGCTTTTATAGGCACCACTTTTAACATTAGAAACCCATTCTGAATTGTTTAAATACCACTCAACCGTTTTACGTATACCGCTCTCAAAGGTTTCCTGGGGCGTCCAGCCCAGTTCACGACTAATTTTATGCGCATCGATAGCATAACGGCGGTCGTGGCCGGGACGATCTGTGACATAGGTTATCTGTTCGCGATATGATTTTTCCTTCGGAAGGATTTCATCCAGCAAGTCGCAAATGGTGTGTACAACCTCAATATTTTTCTTCTCGTTGTGACCACCGATATTATACGTTTCGCCGGGTTTGCCTGTTGTCAGAACGGTATAAAGCGCGCGGGCGTGATCTTCCACGTACAGCCAGTCGCGAATTTGATCGCCCTTCCCGTAAATCGGTAAGGGCTTGTTCTCAATGGCATTAAGAATGACAAGCGGGATAAGTTTTTCAGGGAAGTGGAAAGGTCCATAGTTATTGGAACAGTTAGTGACTATTACCGGAAGGCCGTAGGTGCGGATCCATGCCCTAACTAAGTGATCGCTGGACGCTTTTGAGGCTGAATATGGGCTACTCGGTGCATATGCCGTTGTTTCAGTAAACAGTGGTAACGGTGCGGAGCCTTCTTGCTCATCAGGATGAGGCAAATCACCATAAACTTCATCCGTCGAAATATGGTGAAAACGAAACGCGGCTTTCGCGGTATCAACCAATGAGGACCAGTAAGCGCGGCAGGTTTCCAGCAGGACATAGGTTCCGACAATATTGGTTTCAATAAACGCCGCCGGTCCGGTAATAGAACGATCGACATGACTTTCCGCCGCCAGATGCATTACTGCATCCGGCTGGTGGACAGCAAAAATATGTTCCATGGCCGCTTTGTCACAGATATCAGCATGCTCGAATACGTAACGCTCGCTATCGCTGACTTCACGCAAGGATTCCAGGTTACCGGCATAGGTCAATTTATCAACGTTAACAACGCTATCTTGAGTATTGCTAATAATGTGTCGGATCACCGCGGAACCGATAAAGCCGGCCCCGCCAGTAACAAGAATTTTCACGTAAGCTATTCCGTCAAAAAGTAAGTGGATAAGGCGGGATAAAAAAGCCCGGTATCGCTACCGGGCTTGATGGAATGACTTAAAATTAAATCAGATTAATCTAGCCATTCGGTATGGAACACACCTTCTTTATCGGTGCGTTTATAGGTGTGCGCGCCGAAGTAGTCACGCTGTGCCTGAATCAGGTTGGCAGGCAGAACAGCAGCACGGTAACTGTCATAGTACGCCACGGCAGCGGAGAAGGTCGGAACCGGAATACCGTTCTGTACAGCGTAAGCAACCACATCACGCAGTGCCTGCTGATACTCATCGGCAATTTTCTTGAAGTACGGTGCAAGCAAAAGGTTAGCGATACCCGCGTTTTCCGCATAGGCATCGGTGATTTTCTGCAGGAACTGCGCACGAATGATGCAGCCCGCACGGAAGATCTTCGCGATTTCGCCGTAGTTCAGATCCCAGTTGTTTTCGTCAGACGCTGCACGCAACTGTGAGAAGCCCTGCGCGTAGGAAACGATTTTACCCAGGTACAGAGCGCGACGAACTTTCTCAACGAATTCCGCTTTGTCACCGGCTGGCTTAGCCTGTGGACCAGAAAGCACTTTGGATGCTGCAACGCGCTGCTCTTTCAGGGAAGAGATATAACGCGCGAAGACAGATTCGGTGATCAGAGACAGCGGCTCGCCCAAATCCAGAGAGCTTTGGCTGGTCCATTTACCGGTGCCTTTGTTCGCGGCTTCATCCAGAATGACATCGACCAGATATTTACCCTCTTCATCTTTCTTCGTGAAGATATCTTTGGTGATGTCGATCAGGTAGCTGTTCAGCTCGCCTTTGTTCCACTCGCTAAAGGTCTCAGCAAGTTCTTCGTTGGAGAGGTTCAGACCGCCTTTCAGCAGAGAATAGGCTTCTGCAATCAGCTGCATATCACCGTATTCGATGCCGTTGTGAACCATCTTCACATAATGACCTGCGCCGTCGGCACCGATGTAGGTAACGCATGGCTCACCGTCTTCAGCGACGGCAGCAATTTTGGTCAGGATCGGTGCAACCAGTTCGTAGGCTTCTTTCTGACCGCCAGGCATGATAGATGGGCCTTTCAGGGCTCCCTCTTCACCACCAGATACACCGGTACCGATGAAGTTAAAGCCTTCAGCAGAGAGTTCACGGTTACGACGGATGGTGTCCTGGAAGAAGGTATTACCGCCATCAATGATGATGTCGCCTTTATCCAGATAAGGTTTCAGAGAGTCGATCGCAGCATCGGTACCTGCGCCCGCTTTCACCATTAACAGGATACGACGAGGCGTTTCCAGGGACTCAACGAACTCTTTAACCGTATAGAAAGGAACCAGTTTCTTGCCTGGGTTTTCGGCAATCACTTCTTCAGTTTTTTCACGGGAGCGGTTGAAAACGGAGACGGTATAACCACGGCTTTCGATGTTGAGCGCCAGGTTGCGCCCCATCACTGCCATACCGACAACGCCGATCTGTTGCTTGGACATTACATACTCCTGTCAGGTGTGGATACCCCGCCGTAACAGAGCCGGCGGGTAAAGTGAAGAACATGTTAACTCAGGTTAGAGGCCAGAAGGTAGCAATAGATGTCTTCTTAAGAATGAACTTAATGGGTATAAAACCCTATTATTGGTGCATTAATATGCACCATCACGATGAAGAACGACTTTCACTGTTTTGAACAAAATTGCGATATCATTCCAAAGCGACCAGTTTTTGACGTACCAGGAATCAAAGTAGACGCGCGTATCGTAATCTACATCGTTACGACCACTTACCTGCCACAACCCCGTCATACCGGGCTTCGCCATCAGGTAATAGTCGACATTATCATCATAGCGTGGCAGCTCTTCCGATATAATGGGACGTGGACCCACCAGGCTCATTTGTCCTTTAAGAACATTGAATAACTGAGGCAGTTCATCCAGGCTTGTTTTCCGGATAAAGCGTCCAACGGAAGTGATTCGAGGATCATTCTTTAACTTAAAATCACGATCCCACTCTTCACGAGCGGCAGGATCTGAATCGAGAAGTTTTTGCAGGACTTCCTGGGAGTTCATCACCATCGAACGGAATTTGTAGCATGGAAATAGTTTGCCATGCCTACCGACGCGCATATGCCCATAGATTGCCGGTCCACCGTCGCGAGTGACCTTGTACCAAAGGTAAATAAGCAGTGGCGACGAGATAAAGATGATCAGTGAGGAACAAACGATATCGAACGTGCGCTTCAGGAAGCGAGAGGTTCGTTTTGCCAGATTATTATGGATCCGTAACAGCATCACTTCATGGCTGAAGATGAATGACATATCGGTATTATATAGCGGCAGTCCGCGCAGAGAAGGAATGACCGTCACCGATCGGCAATCCTTCTTAGACAGTTCTCGCAGCCAGTTCATCGTTTTATCGCTGTTTTCCATTTCAAAGGCAACGATGAAATGGATATCACCGGTTTTCTTCATCTCCCAAAGAATATTAGGGTCGCGCAGAACGGGCAATCCCTGCAGCATCGGTTCTGTTGATTCCTCGTCGAAAAATGCAACGACATCAAAACCTAGCATTTCTTCGCTCTGCAAAGCGAAATAAGCCTCTACAGCATTATTTCCGCTTCCAATAATGACGGTTTTTTTCTTCCAGATACCAAGACGATTCAGAAGGTGTTTGGTCATTGCTCTGAAGAATGGCAGCAAGATTAACGCAAAGGTCCAGCAAAAAACCCACACATATCGGGAAAATTGCCATTTAGAAAAGGCCACCAGGGCCAGATCAAAGACGGCAAAAATAACGATTGTGCGGATGATTTCTTTTAATTCGAACCAAAATGGTTTGCGATAAGAATAGTGCCGCAACCGAACCCAGAACCATCCCACGCAGATCACGCTTAGAACGACGTGGGAGATGATACGCATCTCCAGCTGATTGTCCGGAATAAACCGATACAGATCGTTAAAGATCCAGTACACACAGCCGATGGAAAGCGCGAGAGAGATATTAAAAAAAATAAAATCCGAGGCTGCCAAAAAAACCTTACATAGCAACGGGTTATATTTATTCAAAAAATTATCCGTATCCATGACAACACCTGAGATTAACGAGGATTAATATTAAATACAGGCATTGGCTCCTGATTTCTTTGGCATTCGAGATATTTTTTGGCAACGTCAATGGCTTCACGAATAGTCACATCCATATCCAGATAGCGATATGTGCCCAGGCGTCCAACAAACGTAGTATTGCTTAGCGCCTGAGCTTTATCCAGGTAACGGTTGAGCAACTCTTTTTCCTTTACCATACGTATTGGATAATAAGGAACGTCGTTTTCAGTGCATAAACGGCTGAACTCACGGTAGCACGTGGTATTTTCATGAGATTCCCACGGAGAAAAATGCTTATGCTCGGTGATACGTGTATAAGGAACGTCTTCTTCACAGTAGTTGATAACCGCGGTCCCTTGATAGTCGCCTTCAGCAGAGAATTTTTCGAAATCCAGGGTACGATAGCCAAGACGCCCTTCGCTAAAGTTAAAGTATCCATCAAGCGCACCAGACCAAAATACGTGCTGGTAGGCGTCGCCTTCATCCGCAGAAAACTCAGTATCGGTTCTCACCTCGATCAGTTCATGGTCGAGAATTTTTGCGACCATATCGGTATAGCCTTCTTTAGGCATACCCTGATATTTGTGGTTGAAGTAGTTATCATTGTAGTTAAAACGCAATGGGAGGCGTTTCAGAATGCTTGCCGGCAATTCAGTCGGTTCAACGCCCCACTGCTTACGCGTATAACCCCGGAAGAATGCTTCATAAAGCTCTCGGCCAATCATACTGATTGCCTGTTCTTCGAAATTCTGCGGGTCGACGATAGATTTATCTGCTTTAGATTCGATGAAGGCGCGAGCTTCATCCGGACGCAGCGTTTTATTGAAGAACTGGTTAATGGTGTGCAGATTAACAGGCAGCAGATAAACGTTGCCTTTGTACACAGCCTTTACACGGTTGGTGTAAGGCATAAATTCTGAATAATTATTTACGAAATCCCAGACTTCTTTATCATCCGTATGGAAGATATGGGGGCCGTAAACATGTAACATTACATTTGTCTGTGGATCACGTTCAGAATGGCAGTTACCGGCGATATGTGAGCGTTTATCAAAAACAACTGATGATATTCCTTGCTCAGCTAACAGCCTCGCGATAACGGCCCCAGAGATACCTGCACCAACAATAGCGACTGTCATTTTGTTCCCCAAAAATGTCGTTTTAATAATCCAAAACCTTTCAAAAACAAGTTCTCACCATCAATATTGACCACCGGCATATATTTTATGGTCAGCCGATCGCGCTGATGATGAAGCCATACGTTGAAAAGTCTTTCTGCCATAAAGCCAAATACGCGTTTTTGGTACGCATCATAATTTTGGTAATCTATTTTTTGTTCCAGCGCGAACAGCAGCGGGAAGAGCCAGGCAAAATACTCGTCAATCAATGATTTTTTACAGACGAACATGTTGTAAAGGCTGATTTTGGTTCCGCCCATAACATGGTCAAAATCGGAGACATAATCAGGCTGCTGCAAAACAATTTCGTGACGCAGTTGAGTATAGTCGGACTCATGGTGAGCGTGGATATAATGGCTTTTAATACTGGTGATGAAATAGTTGCGTGGTTTTGCTACCAGAATATCAGCACTTTTGAGCATATCCGCCATCTCTTCTGGAGACGCAATACGCTTGCCCTTTACCGTTAGGTTGCTCGTGGAGGAGGCAAAATAGCGACGATAGTGTGCAAGGCCAACAACCTCTTCCTGAACGTTTTTCCAAATCCAATAGGCTGCGGTGAGTTCACAAAAGGATGGATTCAGATGGGCGATGTTGTCTCCGGTAGAGTCTCTCAACGATTTTTCAGCAATAGATTCCGGAGATGTTCCCACTTGCAATGGTGTATAAGCATTATGTGGAGGGAATGTATATACTTTGTGACTAACTGTAAATATTTTAAGAGGCATCAGTGATTCCTTTTATCAGAAAATAAAACAACTGGCCTCAATATTTTTTCAATAGCATATAAACCAATCGAATATTTTGATGCAATAGATAATATTTTAAACTTAAAGTTGGAAAAACTTTTTATAATTTCCCAAAGAGTTAATTTATTAAACTCTTGATTAATCACCCTTCTGTATTTTGCCCGTTTAAGAGAGTTATCAATACGAACCAGGCTTACAACACATGACTGAGATAAATTTACGAATGCAGTAGAGTAGAAGATAAAATCAATTTCACCTCGTTCATACCTTCCTCTCAATAAACTCACAGCTTCAAATAATTCGAATTGTTTTTCTGCAGATATAGTTGTAATGGAACCGGATCTTTTCCGATAGCCATACAAAGGAGAGTCAATAAAAGCAACGACACTTGCATGTTGTGTGATGTATGGAGACGTATATACATCTTCATATATGACACCAATCGGAAATCTATTGTTATCATAAATTTTTCGTTTAGCCACTCGCGCCCACGCAAAATTAGGCATCCGAGCCAACTTTTCACGACCAGCGTACTCAATTGTAACATTCTCGACACATTGAGCGAGTTCTTTCATAGCATTGCTATTAAAAAACTTTATGAAATTGAAATATACAACATCTGAATTATTAAATTTCAAGGCATTACTAAGTGCTTCAATTAAAACTGGACTGACTACATCGTCGGAGTCTACAAAAATAACATATTCCCCTATGGCATGCTGTAGACCATAATTTCTTGCGTCAGAAAGCCCACCATTTTCCTTATTGAGACATTGGAAACCAGGATTCGTCCAGCAAAAATGTTCGGCTATGTCTCTTGAATTGTCAGTAGAACCATCATTCACCAATATACATTCGCATTGATCTGTCATTATTTTTTTTATGGAATCAAGGCATTCTTCTAAAAACAACTCAACATTATAAATAGGAACAATAATTGAAAATTTTATATAGTTATCCATTTCTTGCAATTAACCCTTTGGATTACAAAACAGTAGAAAATTATGAATATAGTAAAGACAGTAAATTTTGCAGTGAAGAAATAATACCAATCTGACATAATACTTATTTGAATGATGAAATAATAATACTTAATCACAATAAAAGCGAAGAAAAGGTCTTTCATCATTATTGCATTTCTCATCAACCATGAGCCAAAACCGGCGACAAAGCCGAAAATAATCGCTACGATCGGTCCTAATGCGCTACCAAAGAAAAAGTTATAGTTTGCAGGGGCACCCATTGTAAATCTTACACCATTCTCTAAAAATCTACTAAATACGTCAGGTGGCGTAATTTGTTGCATAAGATAATACATACCATAAATATTGTCATTACTACCCACGCCAAAAGCGTTGCGTAATATCCACATTAAACTTAGGTCAGGGTTTACCGTGTCTGTTACCGAATCGATTGCCCACCAAACCTGTGCTTGTAATGCTATCCTTTCAAGTAAATAGCGTATCCCATCGGTAGGATTACCATAGATTGCGGCATAACTTAGATATGTAGAGAGAATAAAGATAATTAAGACCATTAATACAAAGATAAAAATCTTTGGCTTAAATAACATTGTGATCAAATCATTTCTGGAATAATACATTATAGGTATCATAAAAAATAATATTGATAACGAAGGCCCCGTAAATTTTTCACCTCCAATGAATTGCATAAATATCGAGGCGATAAGTAATGTCAGGTATTTTTTATGTTTTGTTTCCGTATATTTAATACCTAAGAGAAAAGAAAACTGGAGCAACATAAATTGCAGATATCGCCCCCAGGATGGGGCTACCGTATCCCAATATTCAAAACGATCAATGCCATTCGAGTTTGGAGTTCCATATCTTAAATATAAAAATGCAAGACCTATAAAAGAACCAATCATTATAATTTGAATGGCGGAATTTAGCGTTTTATTTACTACTCTATCCATTGTGTATGTAGGCTGGAGTATTTTATTAAGTGCTCCTGTAAACAAGATCGCACTTAATAAGAAAGCTAACGCTGTAAAGCCAACTCGAACTGTTGCTCCACTTAACTTCCCAAACATTCTAATTTCAGAGAGATACGCACCACTTTCAACAATCGCGCAACATATAATCCCTACACTCATGCTGTATATCATTATGATATTAAGCACTGACTCTTCTTTTTTACTTCTTATATATAATGAGATTATCAAAAACCATGAAATTATGAATGTAATATTCAAAAACCATGATTCAATACCAATAACATTTAAACACCAAATTAGAAATGAAAAAATAAAAACAATAAAAATGGGCATATTAGCGCTCACTTACAAAACATTTAGAATCTCGGTCAAACTCATGCGAGGACTTGAATACTTTTCGAATAACGACTCCTGCATAGCTGAACAGCTGACTTTAGTATCTAGTTTGTCAAATCGTAGTCTGAATGTTGGAACTCGATAAATTATATTTAGTAAAATAAGAGATGTGCTGTTGAAGCCAAGTACGGCGCGGCAATTGCGCTCGTCAAAACAAAGTTCTACCGGTGTCAATGTGTCAAATACTTTGACTCCCATATTTTTATAGAAATGCAAATCTTCTGAAGGATGTGCTTTTACTATTAATTTAGCCCCTAATGCATTCAAAACATTTATTAGTTGCGTTAGAAAACCCTCGTATTCTTTATTATTTAGAACACCAAGTTTAACCCAAGGCTGCGTTAACAAAAGGAAATATTCACTTGTAGCCATCTCTTTCGGCTCGCAGTGATCTTTGATAAAGTTAATAATATGTTTATTTGGTTCTTGACCATAAAAGAGTTTCCATATTTCGTTAGCAAGAAACCCTCTTTTAACGAATTTGTAGATACATGCGTATAGATAGGCTTTCATCAGATTAGGGCTTCGCTCACGCATATAGACTTTTGCCATGGCATCAACGCCATTCACCGAACCGATCCCTTCATCAATAACAACATTAGAGATAGATGAGGTAAAATTGCGTAACCGCATTAAAATAGCTGGTTTAATACCTACGGAACCGATGAATATATGAACGATTTTTTTGTAAGAACCGGCACGTACAATTTCACCCTGTTCAACAAACTCAACCTTTCCTAACCATTTTTCAATTACAGCTGGATCAATTTTACTACTTGATAAGAATCTTTTGTTATTTTCGTAGCATAGTTTGAAATCTGCAGCATGCTCCGTTTTTAACTTATGGATATAAGAGGAAACGTATACCAAATGACTTTCATTCAGCACTCCAGAAATAAATATTAAATTGGTCATTTTACCCTGTCTTGCAAAATTTAAATTTTGCCAGGAATAGTATTATTATGCCTATAAGTTGACTTATAGCTATCCCAAGCGATGAATAAAGAGAACCCAAAATAAACATTAAAAGTACTGAAATACAAAATGCAACAACACTAGATGTGATTATGGCCTTATCATTGTTTTTTGCATATAACTCAAAATGATACACTAGAGATATACAATAAATTATTGAACCCGATAAGAGCACATAAAATAAAGGTAAAGAATTTAAAAAATCTTTTTTCCCAGAAAGCTCAGAAAGTAACGGCACACACAAAATTAGAATAAATGATATAATGACACTAGTTAAAATCAGATATTTAAGGAATTTACTCTTCGTACTAGTAAACCTTTCTTTGTTTCCGTCTTTAGCATATTTTACTAATCTCGGATAGAAGAGCATTACAACGCCAGCATCAACGAATGCCATTATTGATGAAGAAAAACTGGAAAAATAGGAATATATCCCAACTATCTCTTTGCTATCGTATATACCAAGAATATATCTGTCAGCTGTGAATATACCTCGTAGCGAAAGCGTGGAAATTAGCAATGGTAAGCATACTTTCATGCCTTCAATAATCCACCTCCAATTAATTTCGGATTTGAGTATCAATGGCAATGGGATTTTCTTTAAAATTATGCTAATAAAAAATAAACTTACAATTTCTGCTGAAATCCAAAAACACCAGATGTAATTAAAATCAATATGACCATTGATGATAACAAAAAGTATATAAATATATACCCAAAGCCCATTGCGAATAAAGAACTGGATGTTTGCGCTTAATGGATGCTCATATATTACCAGTAGTCGCATGACTTCTTGCGAGCAATGCTCAAGGATAATTAGTGCGACGAACACGATAGCTAAATTTATCCATGGTGGAGAAATAACAAAAGCCATCAATAAGCAAGAGATCAATAAGAAATAGTGTAAAAAATAAAGAGAGAACTGGTTTTTTAGGTATGAAGCTTGTTTTATTTCTGGCGCGCCAATTATTTTTCGTGAAGAATAGGTATAAAAATCAAATCCCAATAAATAGCCTACATAGCTAACCCCAGCAACCACTAAGGCATATTCACCTAAGTTCGACAAGTCATAATAATGGCTAATAAATATTATGAGGATAAACTTACTGGCTAATGCCCCCCCTCTTAAAGAGAGGGGGAAAAGCTTATTAAAAATAGCTCGCATAAAAAAGATTCTAATTTTCAATAAATTTGAATTGAAGAGGTGTCCCTTTTTTAAGATCTTGACCTGCAACCTTTCCAAGGACCTCTTCATAGTGCTTTGGCGCTAAACCAAACCCAGGACGAATGCTCTTAACATTTTCACTGGTCAGTTTTTCACCTTTTTTTACATCCTTCACTACATAAAGTGAACGACGGAACTTAACATTTCCTTTTTCACTCTCTTTACGTTCATAGTTAACGCGTCCCAGCGCTTTCCAGGCTGTTTTTGCATCTCGGCACAACGCAGTTAATTCCGCAGGTTCTAATGAAAAACTATCATCAGGTCCCCCGCCGTTACGATCGAGCGTGACATGCTTTTCAATCACACATGCACCAAGTACGACTGAAGCTACTGCAGTCGTGTTATCTATAGTGTGATCGGATAGGCCTGCTATAACACCAAACCGTTCTGCCATATCGGGTATCGTTGCAAGATTGTATTCTTCCGCAGGAGCTGGATAACCACTAACACATTGCAGAACAACTAGCTCTTTACAGCCCCCTTCTCGTGCGGCAGTTATCGCTTCAAGGATTTCTTGTTCATCGGCCATTCCGGTTGAAATTATCATCGGCTTGCCGGTCTTTGCGACATACTTAATCAGCGGTATATCAATAGCTTCAAAGGAGGCTATTTTATATGCTGGAGCGCCCAGTTCCTCAAGCAGATCGACGGCGGTAAAATCAAAAGGACTACTGAAAATGGTTATCCCCAGCTCTTTCGCCTTTTCAAACAAGGGCTTATGCCATTCCCATGGCATTTGGGCACCTTTATACAAATTGAATAGCGTTTGGCCATCCCATAAACCACCATGGATCTGAAAGTCCTCAGTATCACAATCGATGGTGATGGTATCCGCGCGATAAGTCTGTAATTTTATCGCATCCGCACCTGCAGCTTTTGCCTCTTCCATAATCTTAAACGCGCGATTAATATCACCATTATGGTTCGCAGAAAGTTCTGCAATAATATACGGTGGAAAATCTTTCCCAATCTGGCGGCCGTCAATAGAAATGCTACTCATTTTTTACCTCAAAATACATTTTAATTAAAACGTTCAGATAATAACTTCATATTGGGAGAAGATCTTCGAATACTTATCTTTCAAACCCTGACGGATAGCTTCCCATCCTTCTTTCGTCAGCCCCAAAAAATGAACACCTAGCCTTTCGCCATTTTTTAAGATGTTCGATTCTCTGAAACCTTCTTTTTTAAAACCAAACTTCTCATGTAACCGAACAACAGCATCATTGTGCTCAATAACTTCACAGTTTAGTTTACTGAGTTTGAGTTCGTTGAAAACATAATCAATAACAAAGAATTCAAGCACTGCGCCAACACCGGACCGCGCAGTTGCAGTAAGATAGTACGCCCAATCGGCTTTTTGATGCGTATTATCAATGGCATTTACGCTGACAACACCTACGGGCTCTTCGTTTTCGATAACCACAAAAACAATATTCCTATTGTCCGTATTCAATCGTGTGAGCCAATTGTCATGTTCTTCTGTCGAAATGACGTGATCGGTATACATCCATTTTCTTACCTGCTCTTCATTCCTGATAAGACGAACGCTTTCCTGGACATCTTTGGAGGTCTGAACAATATTAACTAAATTTAATTTTTTAACGTTCGAATTAGTCATAGTTCTTCCTTAAATATTAACCTACATTTTACATAAAGACGTAACTACGCGTTGCAATCCTGCACCGTCGCACAACGCGAAAGACCTGGCTACCAGATCTTGATATTCATCCTGCAACTTACGCCAGGCGGCCGCTAAATCCTCTTCAGAAAAATTAGTATCGCTGAATACAATGAAGCCTTTATCGATGAGCTTTTCAACTATAACTAACTGATTTTCAGCAATGGCCAAGTTGATTGTAGGCAGTCCTAAAACAGCTCTTTCCCAGGTCGTACTCCCTAAAGCTCCAATTGCGATATCATTTTCGAGCATTACCTGAGGCATGTTATTGATATTTATTAATACCTCAACATTAAACTTACACTCTTTGGCGATACGTTTTATTTCATCTTTATGGGGACAGCTTGCGCCCAGGACAACCGTAATCAGATCTATTTGCGTATCAATACTATTAGATATCTTTTTAAGAAGCGTGCCAGTGATATTATTTATATCAACGCCGCCCATAGTAATTAATACCTTACGGGGCGAAGCAATATTTTTACGTTTTTCAACTGCCAGAGCACGCAGCTGAGCAAAATCTTCTCTAAGCAACGCGTAGTCAGTACCTGTTAATAAAATACATTCTGGTGAAACAAACGGTTCATACTCCGCGCTTTGTCTTTCTATCGTCGAATCAATTAAAAAGTAACATTCATGTTTTCTGTTACATAAATCATCAATTACAACGATTTTTGCTTCAGGGAAATGAGATTGGAAAATTCTTTCCCACGACTCATCCAAGGAATAATGATCCGTTATCAACGCATCCGGAGCAAAGTTGTTGGAATTGCAAAGGTTTATGGACTTGATTGCATCATCGCGTTGCGTTCCACCTAGCCAAAATTTTTCATTTTGGATATATTCTTCACTGGAATCAGGTTCTGTAGGAAGAATAAACACGTCAAACGATCGTGATTTAATAAATTCTATTAGATTCCCGGGATGTGCTTTGGTGATGAAAACACAATGTGCCCCTTTTTTCCTTAATGCATCCGCGAGGGTAAGGCAACGAACAACATGTCCTGAGCCAATGGAAAGAGAGGCATCGACCCTAAAAGCGATTTTCATCTTTGACTCTGTTAATCTTAAACATCAGCTCGGCTAAACGCCAGTCTTCCAGCGTATCAATGTCCTGTACACGTTCTCTGGGTAAAACCAGTGGAGTTGCATGTGATTTAAAAACAGCTTTCTCCGACAACCACGCATCAATGTTTCCCCAGTAGAATTGGCCTGCATCATGCCATGCCTCAACTAAATCCTGAGATCGGACGTTAAACTGTTCTGGGTCAAACATGCTGATTTGGTCATCATCGTTGATTTTCAACGCGCGCTGAATGGGGTAAGGAAAGCTCGTAACAGAAAAACAATAATCGCTATTCTTTTTCTTGATAAGATCTAAACCTTTCTCTAAATCTTCGGCTTGTATAAAAGGCGCGGTTGCATATATACAACAAACATAATTAGGTTTAGCACCTTGAGATAAAAGCCAGTCAGCGGCATGATGAATAACAGGGATCGTACCCGCATAGTCATTCGACAACTCGGCTGGGCGCATAAAAGGCACTTCCGCGCCATACTCACGCGCAACCTCAGCAATCTCTTCATCATCTGTTGACACAATGATTCGATCAAAGACGCCGCTCTTCAGAGCGGCTTCAATAGACCAGGCAATCATTGGTTTCCCACAAAATTCTTTAATGTTTTTGCGTGGAATACGTTTACTGCCACCACGCGCAGGGATGATTGCCACATTCATTTAAAAGAACTCCCGGATGCATTCGATGACGTAATCCTGCTCTTCATCTGTCAACGTGGAGTACATAGGAATGCTAATTGCACGCGCGTAGTAATCCTCCGCTACCGGGTAATCCCCTGCTTTGTGCCCTAACTGCTCATAGTACGGTTGAGTGTGAACGGGAATGTAGTGCACGTTAACACCAATCCCTTTTTCACGCAGGTGATCGAATAATGGCTTACGCATGGCAGGATCGTTTACCGTTAACGGGTAAAGATGAAATGCACTGTAGCCACTTTCAGCTTGCAGAGGTGTCATCACGGGAATGCCATCAAACGCAGTATGGTAACGTTTTGCGAGTTCATGACGGCGCGCTACAAATCCATCGATACGCTTAAGTTGGGTCACCCCCAGTGCAGCCTGCAGTTCGGTCATGCGGTAGTTCAAACCAAGATCAACCTGCTGGTAGTACCAACCACCTTCAGACGCTTTGGTCATTTTATCGCCGTCACGCGTAATACCGTGGCTGCGGAAAAGCTGCATGCTTTCAGCCAGTGCGTCATTGTTCGTCAGCGCCATACCGCCTTCCGCCGTGGTGATGATCTTAACCGGGTGGAAGCTCAGAATAGTGATATCAGCAAAACGAGAATTGCCAATTTTGGCACCCTGGTAGTTGCCGCCGATGGCATGTGATGCATCTTCAATAATGGCAAAACCATACTCTTTCGAAAGCTGATGGATCGCTTCCATATCGCATGACTGTCCAGCAAACGCTACCGGCACAACGATTTTAGGTAATTTGCCTTCAGCTCTCGCCGCAATGAGTTTGGTTTTCAGCGCTGCAACGCTCATGTTGTAAGTCTGCGGATCGATATCCACAAAGCTTACATTTGCATCGCAATAGAGCCCACAGTTCGCCGAAGCCACGAAGGTGTTAGGCGATGTCCACAGCCAGTCACCTTTTTTCAGCCCCAGTGCAAGGCATGCAATATGAAGTGCAGACGTTGCACTGTTTACCGCAACGGCGTGCTTAACGCCGACGTAATCAGCGATGGCCTGCTCGAACTGTGGAACACATGGCCCCTGAGTCAAGAAATCAGACTTCAGTACGCCCACAACTGCATTGATATCTTCATCAGAGATATCCTGCCGTCCATAGGGGATAAATTTCATCAGATATTGCCTACTTTTTCACGATTATCATCAATCCATTGACGCAGCTCTTCAATGCTCATCCATTCTGCATTGCTATCACTTTCGTAAACGAAGCCTTCAGGAACGCGCTTGCCATCTTTAATACGTTCTGGAGAATCGCACCAGTTATGGATTGCAGGCAGAATTTTGAAGTGTTCAGGATACTCATAGGTGTAGTGCGCATCTTCAGCACTAATCATTTGCTCATGCAGTTTTTCACCAGGACGAATACCAATCACTTTCTGAGCAGCATCTGGTGCAACGGCTGTTGCAACATCAGTCACTTTCATTGAGGGGATTTTCTTAACGTAGATCTCGCCGCCTTCCATATCATTGAAGGCATGCCATACCAGCTCAACGCCCTGCTCCAGGGTGATCATGAAGCGTGTCATGCGGTCATCAGTGATTGGCAGCTCACCCTTGTCTTTGATGGACAGGAAGAAAGGAATAACGGAACCACGGGAACCCATCACGTTACCGTAACGAACGACGGCAAAGCGGGTTTTGGTGGCGCCAGAATAAGAGTTACCGGCGACAAATAGTTTGTCAGAGGCCAGCTTAGTTGCACCGTACAGGTTTGCTGGGCTGCTTGCTTTGTCGGTAGACAGTGCAACCACGCGCTCAATACCTTTATCAATACAGGCATCGATAACGTTCATTGCGCCATTAATGTTGGTTTTTACACATTCGAATGGGTTGTATTCTGCGGTAGGTACGATTTTAGTAGCTGCAGCATGCACCACGAAATCAACACCATCCAGCGCACGGTACAGACGATCTTTGTCACGCACATCCCCAATGAAGAAGCGGATACGACTTTCATCTTTGAAATGTTTAGCCATTTCCCACTGTTTCATTTCATCACGTGAATAAATAATAATCTTCTTAGGATTATATTTTTCAAGCGTCATGCGAACAAACTTATTGCCAAAAGAACCCGTGCCGCCAGTTACCAGAATCGTTTTATTATCAAACATGTTTTTTCACCAGAAAATATCAACATATAGGTTGCTACAATTGAAGAGATTGTAACCCAGGCCCGCAAGGGCATTTCCCCACGCTACCGCCCCTGGCTTTACAGCTACCAGTGCACTGAGAATAATCAAGACGTGTGAGTCTTTACGATCAAAACCAGAAAGATCGCTTACCGGACCAATCGCAAATGTGGTGACAATTGTCGTCCTAATTGAAAGTAGAAACAAGCAAAAATCGTTAAGTAAAGAAACAAAACGACATACTATAACTGTCTGTAATGAATCATTTTTTATAAAAAAAAACGACAGCACCCACTCACCAGGACTATACCGCCCATATGAGGGGTTGCTGTCGTTCATCGATATTCGACCCACGCAATAAAATGCGTATCAGTCGTTGGCCAGCAGCTTCTCAATCCGGCTTCTGAACTTCGCCCCTTCCTTCAGGTTACGCAGCCCATAGTTCACAAACGCCTGCATATACCCCATTTTCTTACCGCAGTCATAGCTGTCACCCGTCATCAGCATGGCATCCACAGACTGCTTCTTCGCCAGCTCAGCAATCGCGTCAGTCAGCTGAATACGGTCCCAGGCGCCTGGCTCGGTTTTTTCCAGTTCCGCCCAGATATCGGCATTCAGAACATAACGACCCACCGCCATCAGGTCGGAGTCCAGCGTCTGCGGCTGATCCGGCTTTTCGATGAACTCAACGATGCGGCTCACCTGCCCTTCCGTCTCCAGCGCTTCTTTCGTCTGAATCACAGAGTACTCAGAAAGATCGCCCTTCATGCGTTTCGCCAGCACCTGGCTGCGACCGGTTTCGTTGAAACGCGCCACCATGGCCGCCAGGTTGTAGCGCAGCGGATCGGCAGACGCGGTATCAATGATGATGTCCGGAAGAACAACGATGAACGGGTTATCACCGACGACCGGACGGGCACACAGGATGGAGTGGCCCAGCCCCAGCGGCTGCGCCTGGCGCACGTTCATGATGGTCACGCCAGGTGGACAAATAGATTGCACTTCCGCCAGCAGCTGGCGTTTGACGCGCTGCTCAAGCAACGCTTCGAGTTCGTAAGAGGTGTCGAAGTGGTTTTCAACCGCATTCTTGGACGAGTGCGTAACCAGGACGATTTCTTTGATCCCTGCAGCAACAATCTCGTCGACGATGTATTGAATCATCGGTTTGTCGACGATCGGCAGCATTTCTTTAGGAATGGCTTTTGTGGCTGGCAACATATGCATGCCCAGGCCTGCTACCGGAATGACTGCTTTCAAATTAATCATTGTTTCTTCCACCTTAAAATGGTTGACGAATTATAGCTCTTAAACCTGTTTTCGCCAGCATGATTTGCCGTAATCCTGAGGTAATGTTACGCCCCAGCATCACAAATTTCTGTAGTTGTAATCTGATTCGATCGCGCTTATGTGCCAGGAATAGTCTCAAAAAAGACGATCGTCGATTATTTGCGCGGAAGTGCAAAGTTAAGCCTTTCCACATTCACCACCTGCTGGTCCACCCGGTCAATATCCACCGAGCTCTGCCCCTTCTCATTCACCGCTTTTATGTTCGCCAGTGACAGCAGGGTCTCATCTTTGGCCATAAATTTGCCCCGCACATCCTTACGTAAGTCAAAGTTTATCTTCAGCGCAGGACCGGTAGCAGCCTCCTGCATCACGTTGATATTACGTAAGAACAGATGCTGCGGCTTATTGTGCAGCTCAAACGTCGCGCGCTTCATCTCGACGTTGGTGATCGCCACAAAGGAGGTGGCATTGCCGGATGATATTTGGATTCCGCGCAGCTTATACGCAAGCTGGCGATTATCCAGATGAATATTGTTTAGCTTGAAGTTCTGGGGAATGGACAAATAATCGCCTTTAATGACCCCATAGCCAATTAGCATTCCGGCATTATTGACCATATCGACATTATCAATAATGAAATTATCACAGCCATAAATAGCTACCGTGGCGTTATCTATTCCCGCCTTTTTACTGAAGTCGGGGGTAATATTTTCGGCCTTTATATTGCGGATAACAAAGTGTTTACCGTTTTCAACATGTACCAGCTGGCGACAGTTGCTGCCGGTGATGTTGGCCACCACGAAGTTCTTAACGGTCTGTTTTTCAGGATAGTCGTTGTCGTAGGTGCTCCCGGCGAGGCCAATACCGATACCCCAGTTGATCTTGCCGTTGGTGCAGTTGATGTTGTCGATGACGTGATCGGAGATCAGGATATTGCGGTCATTGATCGCCACATTCCACTCAATCGCATCGCCCTGCAGGTGGCTGAATTTGCTGTTGGTAATACGGGCCCCATCGATCTGGTTATGAAAACCCTGACGCAGGATAGCGTAGTTAGCCTGGCTCACGCTGATATTATCAATCAGCAAATTGCGCATCACTTTGGGTTTCTTACCGCCAATGTAGATCTGCGTTACCGGGCCAAACCCACTCATTGCCAGCCCTTTAATCACACAATCTGAGCCACGAACGTCGAGCGTAATGTTCTCCGTGCGCCCTGCCCCTTCGCCAATGACCTTGCAGCCTTCCTGCAGAACAAAGCGGCCGCGCCCGTTGCCGGTTAACGCCCCGCGGATCAGCAGCGTTTTACCGTCAGGAATGAAAATGCCCGTATTGATGTTTTCGCAGGTGAGTCCCGGCGGGACAACGACGATGTCACCCTCTTTAAACGCCTGCTTAAAGGCAGCGATCCAGTCGTTGTTATTGTACTGATTAACAGAGACCGTCTTTCCGCCTGCCGCCCGCGCGAGGCGGGACGACAGCAGCGGCGTGGCCGCCAGAACGGACAGAGAAGAGACAAAAGTGCGTCGGGTAATCGTTTTCAGCATACAACCTCGGCGTTACAGCGTTTGCAGCAGGCTCGCTAACTGGCGATTTATCACCTGCTGGTTAAAATCGGTTTCTACTTTTTGTCTGGCATTGTGAAGCACGGGCTCCAGCGCCTGCTGGTCGATGTCGCTGAAGGCCGCTAACCGGTCAGCAAGGGCCATCGCGTTATTCTCCGGCACCAGCCAGCCGGAATGGTCAGATTTAATCAGCTCCGGGATCCCGCTGTGCAGGGTCGATACCACCGGAATACCCACGGCCATAGCCTCCATCAGCGCCACCGGAATGCCTTCCATGTCACCATCGGCGCCCGTCACGGAGGGCAGCAGGAACACGTCCGCCTCATCGAGCATGGCCTTAACTTCATGGCTCGGCTTAAAGCCCGGCATCTCCACGACATCGTCCAGCTGATACTGTTCGATAAGCGTGCGCAGACGACGTTCCCACGGCCCAATGCCGAGAATGCGATAGTGGAACGCCACCCCGCGCGCTTTTAGCTGACGGCAGGCCTCAATGGCCACATGCAGACCTTTCTTTTCGGTCAGACGTGCCACAGAGATGATCTGTAGCGGTTTTCCCGGCACCTTCACCGGACGACGCGTAAAGCGCGTTAAATCGACGCCCATGCGCGAAACGGCAATCTTCTCACCCGGGCAGCCCATACTTTTCAGGCGTCCGGCCCACAGGTCGCTGATGGGCAGCATCATATCACCGCGGCGGAAAAGCTGCTGATACTCTGGCGTATAGTGGTTCAACACTTCACGGCTTGAGATGTCGATTCCGTGGAAAATAGTCGCAATCTTGCCGTCTATTACCCCCAGTTCGCGCAGCTTCGCGGCAGTGACCCCCGCCGGGCCGAAGTGGGCGATAAACACATCGGCACGATACGGCTGCGCCGTTTGCCCGCAGATGGCCGACAGGATCAGATTGCGAGATTCGGACCCATAGCGGGAAACATTCAGCGCCCGCCAGGTCTGCGGCCGATGGATCCCGCGTAAGGTCTGGCTGGCCCGGTGGCGCAGCTTGCTCAACTTCTCGGAAGGCTCATCCTGCAGCCAGCGGGTTTTCGCCTCCAGCCCATACTGGGTATAGGCCGCATGGGTGTTTTGGGTATCGCCCTTTTGCAGGGCGATAATCTCCACGTCATATCCCATATCGATAAACGCGGTAATTTGGTTCAGCACAAAGGTCTCGGACGACAGCGGAAATTTCAGTAAGAAGAAACCAACCTTCATTTCCCCTCCCGTACGCGGTCGAGTACCGATTTCACCATGCCAATGCCCTTCTCGCGCTCGGCTTTCACCGCCACGGCCAGCCGTTCGTTGATGGCGGGCAGTTGACCCAGCGTGTCCCCCGCCATCGCACCAAGCGAACCATCCAGCAGATGACGGATATCCACGGCCATTTCCGGCATGCCAAGCTGCTGCATAATCCCGGCGGATTTGTGTTCGTAGTTAATGGCGATGGCCGGCGTACCGAAGTTCATGGAGATAATGGCCGAATGCAGGCGGGTGCCGATGGTCAGGTCACAGGCGCCGAGCAGCTTGCCCATTTCAAGGTCGTTCAGCTCATCCATCACAACGTGATAACGGGACGGATCGTTAACCAGGTTGCGCAGGTTCAGCGCCACCATGCGGTCATCTTTGTTGTAGCTGTCGATGCCGGTACAGGTGGAAAGCGCCAGTACCTGATAACCGCTGTCCAGCACGCGGTTCACCACGTCGGCAAAGGCTTTCTCATACGCCGCCTGGGTGGTGCCTAGCCGTTTATCAAAGGGAGCCAGTTCACGCAGCGTGATGGCGACCGTTTTTTGTTTTGCCGCCACGTCCAGCCAGTGCTGTACCGCGTAGCTTGCCTGGAAGCTGTCATCCTGATGATCCACCAGCCAGGCGGTGTCCACGCCGTGTTCTACTTTAGACGTGTCAATTTCGCTGCGCTTCATCATATCCAGACTCACCGACTCACGCAGGATCAGCGCGTCGCAGTGCCCAAAGACATAGTTCGCCAGCTGGTTAAACTGCGGATCCTGGAAAGGTCCGACGCTGTGGCCAATCATAAACAACGGCTTTTTGGCCATAAACGTGCAGAGCGCATGTTCAAACTGCGGTACGCCGTAGAGATCGACGAAGAACGAACCGCCAACCTGAATAATCGCGTCGTAGCCGGACAGCAGCCGCACGAAATCGGTAAAGCCCTGCGCAATCGCAATGTTGCGCAGCTTGCCGGTATCCGTCACGCGGGAAAGTAGCACCTGGTGCTGGTAGCGACGACGCAGGACTTTCTTGACCCGCCCCATCACGCCTGCGGCGTTGTTATGCTGTTTCATCTGGCTGTAGAGCGGGTCACCCATTACCGGGCGGTTCAGTAGCCAGGATGAGCTGACCGGATAACGGCTCATCACGTCCACTTCGGTCTCAGGCTTAAGGGTGTTAATTGCATCCAGTAAACCGCGCAGGATGGCGCTGTCGCCACGGTTGCCGCAGGTATGGTTGCCAAGAATTAATAATTTCATAATGGCCTCTTAAATAACTAGCCTGCGCGAAGCAGCGTTTTCATTTTTTCGTTACGGCAAAACTGGCGCTTCATTTCGACCACCAGCGCATTGCGTGACAGCACAATCATCACGCCAAATGCCAGCGCGCCGGCGGCCACCTGCACCGCCAGCAGTGCGGCCAGCGGCAGATGGCCGCGAAGGATAATGCCCAGACCGTAGCTCACAGCCAGGGTTGGCAGTGAGAGGTAAAACGGCAGCCACAGACTCAAAATGTACTGACGGTAGCTGGAGCCCAGCACCGGCTTAATCATGATGAAGTAGCTCAGAACGGTATTGACTACCTGCACCAGCAGGAAGCCCAGCGTGACGCCGATGGCGCCCGCCATATGGCCACCGACGATAATTGCCGGAATAAACAGGAAGGTTTTGAACACGTTGAACTTGAAGCTGATATCCACCCGTGCCTTCGCCATCAGCAGCGAACCAATCGGATTCCCCACGGAGCGCAGCAGCCCCACCACGCAGAGCAATTGCAGGATCGGGATAATGCCGTTCCACTTCTCGCCAAACACCAGCGGTACGAAGTTGCTCGAGACCACCATCAACCCCAGCAGCACCGGGAAGTTGATGATCCCTACCACGGACAGCAGCTTGTAAAAATTAACGCGCAGCTTTTCGGTATCGTCCTGAATCTTGGCAAACGCCGGGAACAGGACGCGGGTGATAATCGGGTTCAGCTTCATCGGCGGTACAACCGCAACGTTATAGGCCAGGTTGTAGCCCCCCGCGACGCTCGCCCCAAGAATACGTGCCAGCACCAGTGTTGAGAGGTTGGTATTCACGTAGTTAATGATGCTGTCCGCCGTCAGCCACGCGCCAAAGCGCAGGTTAGACGAGACGGACGCGAGAGAGAAATGCAGCCCCGGGCGATAAATTTTGCGGCCAAAATAGCCAAACAGCAGCGTACGCACGGCGGAGTTGACCAGGTAACCGAGGATGGCCGTCATCGCCAGCGGCCAGAAATGGGCGCTGACCACGGTGAAGGTAAAGCCCGCCAGCACGGCGCTGGTTTCGATCATGCCGATTTTGTTGAACTCCAGCTCTTTCTGCATCAGCGCGCGGAACTGCTGCCCGTGTGGGATCACCACGAAGGCAAAGGACAATGTGCGCATCAGCGGGGCGAGATCCGGGTTGTGTAGCACGCTGGCGATAGTACCGCTCAGCAGAAAGACCAGCACAAATACGAAAATACCCAGCCCCACATTCAGCCAGTAGAGCGTGGTCAGCTCCAGATGGCTGATCTCTTTACGCTGGATAATCGAGTTGGCGATACCAAAGTCCGACAGCGTGTCGGCCAGCGCAATAATCACCAGCGAGACGGTCAGCAGGCCGAACTGGTGATTATCAATAATGCGCGCCAGCACCGTCATCTGCACCAGACCGAGGCCAATGATGACGATGGTCGCCATCGCTGACCACTTGGCGCCGCTGATGGTTTTTTCACGTAAGCTCATCTTAGTACGCCGCTTTGTTCACGAAGCCTTTGAAAATGGTCAGAAAAACAATCTTGATATCGAACCAGAGGCTCCACTCGCGGATGTACTCCAGATCGAACTCGATGCGTTTTTCCATTTTTTCCAGCGTATCGGTTTCACCGCGCCAGCCGTTGATCTGTGCCCAGCCGGTGATGCCCGGCTTCACCTTATGGCGCAGCATGTAGCCTTCAATCAGCGAGCGGTACTGCTCGTTGTGCGCCACGGCGTGCGGACGGGGGCCAACAATCGACATGCCGCCGGTAAAGACATTGATAAACTGCGGCAGCTCGTCCAGCGAGGTGCGACGCAGGAAGTTACCTACACGGGTGACGCGCGGATCGTTCTGCGTCGCCTGGGTGACCACCTTGTCGTTCTCCATCACCTTCATAGAGCGGAATTTCCAGACCATGATCGGCTTACCGTCCATGCCGTAGCGGGTCTGACGGAAAATGACCGGGCCGGGGGAGCTCAGCTTCACCGCCAGAGCGATGCAGCACAGTACCGGGGAGATGAGGAGTAAAATCAGCGAAGAGAGCACGATATCTTCCACGCGCTTGAGCACGCGGTTAATGCCCGACAACGGCGTATCGTACAGCGGTACCACCGGCACGCCGTTCACCTCTTCAATACGGGAATGCAGAATGTTGAAGGTAAACACATCCGGGATGAGGATCACCGAGCAGGTGGTATCCGCCAGCTCGCGCATCAGCTGCTTAATGCGGGATTCGTCTTTCATCTGCATGGCGATATAAACGTTGTGAATTTTTCCGGCTTTAGCGTCTTCAATCAGTTGGGCGTAATTCCCCGCCCAGTCCGACGGCACGCCGCCCGGTTTCGCGTCGTGATAAATGCCCACCACTTCAAACCCTAACCACGGCTCTTTGCGGAAGCTCTCGAGCAGAACCCTTCCAACCGGTAAATCCCCTGCTACCGCCACAAAGCGACGGTTATAGCCGCGGTTACGCAGCCAGCCCGCGCCAAAGCGGATCAGGGAGCGGCACACCACCATGCCGACGCTGGTCAGCAGATACCAGCTGAGATAGGTCACGAGGCGATTATCGAAATCATGGCTGAACGCTACCAGGCCCGCGCTGAAGATCAGACTCAGGGTCCAGTTCTGCAGCAACAGCATCAGTTCGGTAGTCATTTTCACGCCGCGCCACGAGCGGTAGAAATCGGTCATCCCGCCGATCATCTGAAACACGACCAACGCAATCAGCGCCATCAGCAGATGCATATATAAAAACGGCAGCCCGCCGATCCGACACACCGCCCACAGTCCGCCGACCATGATGGTGATATCAGAAAAACGCTGCACCATAGAGATTAACGATGCATTCGTTCTCGCTCGTTCGCGTTTTTTTAGATTCGTCATCGTTGTTCCTGTATTCGGTTTCCCCTCCCGCCGGGAGGGGCAATTGTTACTGATTCAACAGCGCCAGAATGTCCTTCGTTCGGGCTTCCATCAGCGCCGTATCCGCGCGGGATTCCACGTTCAGGCGTACCACCGGCTCGGTATTGGAGGAGCGCAGGTTAAAGCGCCACTGTGGAAACGCCATGCTGATGCCGTCGGTGCGGTCAACTTCCAGCGCGTGAATGGCAAAGTGTTGCTCCACGCGGGCAATCGCCTCGGCGGGCTGCGCCAGCTTGCTGTTGATCTCCCCGCTCGCCGGGAACGCCGCCATGCGGTCGCGCACCAGTTCACCCAGCGTTTTCCCTTTCAGACACAGGAGTTCAGTCACCAGCAGCCACGGGATCATCCCGCTGTCGCAGTAGGCAAAATCACGGAAGTAGTGGTGGGCGCTCATCTCGCCTGTGTAGAGACATTAAAGTTGTATCCTTTAACCTGAAAAAGACTTTAAAGTTGTAAAGTTTTAAAAAAA